>NZ_JABUZD010000115.1:0-114889 GCF_014897875.1 Halomonas sp. 3A7M | reverse complement strand
AACAGGGTATCAGAGGGTGCGACACTCATCCTGACACTGGGGGTCATGGCAGGAATTGCCATTAGCCCAATCATTATTTCCACCGCACCAACGACTCCAGATGCAGCAGCAAATATTGCTGCCATAGCAATCGTTGTTAGTGCTAGCCCTCCTGGTAGCCGCCCAATCCACATTTGAATGGCATCGAAAAGATTTTTTGCTATACCTGACTTCTCTAGTATCGCCCCCATTAGAATAAAAAGAGGAATCGAAGAGAGCACATAATTTGATGAAGCGCTATAAATACTGCCATAAAGTTGTTGAAAAATCATAGGGCCAAAAGCGAACCAACCAGAAATAAGTGACACTATAACCAATGAAAATGCAACCGGAACACCTAAAAATATTAACAAAAAAAGCCCTGGAAACATTAACGAAGCTATTGTCGAATCCATTACTCAATCTCACTTTTTATATTCTTATTTAAAAAAGAACGAAGCCCAATGACAAGAAACTGAAGAGCAAGGAGAGTAAGACCTACAGCTATACATGTATAGAATGGCCACATTTGAGGCGCCCATGTACTGACCATTTCAACCTCATTAGTTATGAATGCCGACACAGTCTTCTTCCAACCATACCAAGCCATAAATAGAAAAGTCGGAAACAATACAACTGTATAAACCACTCCGATAATTAATCGATAAACATTATTTGGTAGCAGGCTACTCAACACATCAACTTTTATATGACCATCAATCTGCGCTGTCCAAGCAACACCCAGCACAAACGCAACACCTGTAGCCATATAAGAAATATCGAATGCCCATATGGTTGATGAGTTAAAAACATAGCGAGCTATCACTTCATATAACATTGACAATACCAATACAACAATTGCCAGCTTGCTCATCCACGCAGACACTTCAGAAATTTTATCTACTAATTTAAATATCATTATTGGCACCACTCATGTCTATATATACAAGGAGAGACTCTTAAAGCCTCCCCCTATAATTTGTATGTTAATTAGTTATGAGGTAGTCTTTCTGAGAATTCCAACGCGACTGATATTCTTGGTAGTCTTTTAAAATCTCTTCCATGTCAGGGTTGCCAGCTTCACTTTCTTCCGCAGCCCGGGCAGTAATCCATGAACGCCCACTTTCCGCTAATTCGTCAACGAATGCTTCGTCCAAACTAATGACTTCGTTTCTACCTTCACGATAATTTTCCATAGCGATTAGGTCGTTATGATAGAAACTGGAAAGCCCTTCATAAGTCGTCAACTTAGCTGCAGATTCAATTAGCTGCTTTAGGTCGTCTGGCACTTGATCCCATGTTTCCTGACGGACAACGACTTCCCAAAGGAATGTGGGTTGATGTACACCTGGGACTATGATGTAGCGGGCTGCTTCATGAAAGCCTTCTGGATAATTACTGGAAGGCGTTGCCCACTCCACAGCATCGACACCCTTACGCTGTAATAAAGTGTAAGTGTCTCCGGGCGGAACAACAGTAGGGACTGCATTGTAGTACTCACGCATAACTTCAGCCCAAGGGCCAGAAGTTCTGTACTTTAAGCCGTCGAGATCCTCAGGCCCGTTAATTGGCACGTTGGAATGAGCAAATACTTCAGTAGATCCAATGCCAACGATTAGCGAGTGCAATCCTTCACTAGCCCGGAGCTCCCGCAATGCTTCTTGACCGCCACCTTCATAAATCCAATTAATATATGACTGTGGCCCCATGCCTCCCGGGAATCCAGCAAAAATAGCGTTTATAGGATTTTGATTAACTAAGTAGCTTGGCGTGGAGTGCCCCGCCTCGACTGTACCCTCTTTGACAGCATCATAAACTTGCAAGGCAGGCACAATCACGCCCGCGCCAAAAGGCCTAATGTTAGCTCGTCCTGAAGTTAAAATTTCTGTGTTGCGTGAGAACCGTTCGAGGAAATTTTCATAGAATGGAGAGCCTCCTGGGACGGAGGTGGGCACCCGCCATTCCACTTCGGCTGCATGCACTTGGGAGGAAAGTGCTATCGCCGCTACCACAGAGGAAAGCCATTGCTTTGTTTTCATGATCACTAACCTTTCTATATGTTGGTTTTATTTATCTCTCACCCCATTGCTAAATAAAGGGCATTGAGAGGTAGCTACATGCCTGTACGTTTAAGCTTTTCCTACAGCAAATACTGTTAATGCAGAGCCGTCTGCTGCTCGCCTTTCCCTCTCCCTGGAACAGACTTGTCGCGCTGAGCAAAGCCAGATGAGTTACGAACAAATCGATCTCGACTGCCCTTTTTGTATAAAATATATAATAAATCATTGCAAGACTATCTTTGCAGAATCAGAACAATTTTCTAAAAACACCATCTTAATTCAGATACTTAAGCTAATTCTGATATAAAAGCTATATGAAGAAGCGTTTATGGGAATAGCTTTGTTTTCTTAGAGATTAAGTAAGGATCCCGAATCGGGACTCACTGAGCTCCCATAGACTTAAAAAAGCGAGGAATAATTCGACCACCTCCACAACAATACGACTTTAGTCTAACAACCTATCAGCTAACATCTCTACTCCAGTTGCTATAAATCGTTGTAATAGCAACCTCTTCCTAATACTCAGACCAATAACTCATGCATAGAGAAGTAAGCCTGATGCGAAATATGGCTTCACAAATCATTTTGAAGATTGTATAAAATATAAAAACTACCAATTGATGCTGACATCCGCTGTAGCGCCAGCGTTGATCACCAGGACAAAACAATCACAGGTGTTCCATGAAACGAGTGCATATCATCGACTCTCATACAGCAGGTGAACCTACACGGCTGGTAATGAAGGGATTCCCAACTCTGCCTGGCACAACCATGGCAGAAAAATGTGAAGCGCTGCGCACTTCGCATGATCAATGGCGACGCGCCTGTATGTTGGAGCCACGTGGGCATGATGTGTTGGTGGGAGCGCTTTATTGTGCACCGGAATCACCAGATGCCACTTGCGGCGTCATCTTCTTCAACAACTCGGGTTATCTGGGCATGTGCGGTCACGGCACTATCGGGCTCGTCGCATCCTTGCATTATCAAGGCCTTATAGAACCCGGCGCCCATAAAATAGACACTCCCGTTGGTCCTATTAGTGCAACTCTTCACAACGACGGTGCCGTTACTGTCCGGAATGTCCTTTCTTATCGCTATCGCCAGCAAGTCCCTGTTGAAGTGCCTGGCTATGGGCTTCTGCATGGGGATATCGCTTGGGGAGGCAACTGGTTCTTCCTTATCAGTCAGCATGGCCAATCGCTAACGCTTGATAACACCGAAAAGCTAACCGAATTCACCTGGGCCGTACACCAGGCACTCCAAGCGGCCTCGATTACTGGCGAGGACGGCGGGCTAATCGATCATATTGAGCTCTTCACAGAGGACGAGGCAGCCGATAGTCGTAACTTTGTGCTTTGCCCCGGCAAAGCGTATGACCGCTCCCCTTGCGGTACCGGCACCAGTGCCAAGCTGGCCTGCCTAGCGGCAGATGGAAAATTATCGCCAGGAGAGACCTGGGTACAAGCCAGTATTTGTGGCAGCCAGTTCGAAGGACACTATGAATGGGAAGGCAACTGCATTCGTCCCTATATCAAGGGGCGAGCCTACCTAAGTGCAGATGCCACCTTACTTATTGATGAACAGGATCCGTTTGCCTGGGGCATTTCTGACGAGTAAGCACGCGACTCACTCGCCCTGATTCTTCATTAACCAAACAGCACCGATTACTCCACTATCAACTCGGTGCTGATGTGAGTACTGACAACACCAACCGAAAGGAAAAACAATGAGCGATAACATTTTTACAGGCTGCATCCCTGCGTTAATGACCCCCTGTAATGCGGACCGTCAACCGGACTTCGATGCTCTGGTTGCTAAAGGTCGTGAGTTAATAGATATCGGTATGAGTGGCGTCGTGTACTGCGGCTCTATGGGCGATTGGCCACTGTTAAGCGAAGCACAGCGTCAAGAAGGGGTCGCCCGTTTAGTTCAAGCAGGCATACCGACCATCGTGGGCACTGGCGCAGTAAATACTAAAGAGGCCGTATCCCATGCAGCTCACGCTGCTAAAGTGGGAGCCCATGGTCTGATGGTTATTCCGCGCGTGCTCTCACGTGGCACCTCAGTAGCGGCACAAAAAGCTCATTTCTCAGCCATTTTAGAAGCAGCGCCTAAGCTGCCCGCCGTCATTTATAACAGCCCCTACTACGGCTTCGCGACGCGTGCAGACCTCTTCTTTGAGCTGCGTCATCGTTACCCAAACCTAATCGGCTTCAAAGAGTTTGGCGGTGCCGATGACCTACGCTACGCTGCGGAAAACATTACCTCCCAGGATGACGATGTCACCTTGATGGTAGGTGTAGACACGACTGTCTACCATGGTTTCGTCAACTGTGGCGCCACCGGTGCCATCACCGGCATTGGCAATGCTCTCCCCCGCGAGGTGCTCCAGCTCGTCGCTCTTAGTAAAAAAGCTGCGCAAGGTAATGTCGAAGCACGCCGTTTAGCCAAAGAGCTTGAGGAAGCGCTGGGAGTTCTCTCCTCCTTCGATGAGGGCGGCGACTTAGTTCTCTATTACAAACATTTAATGGTACTCAACGGGGACTCCGAGTACTCCCTCCACTTCAATGAAACTGACACTCTGAGCGATGCCCAGCGTCACTATGTGGAATCTCAATACGCCTTGTTCCGTACCTGGTATGCCAATTGGTCTGCTTCCTTAGAAAACATCTAAGGCTCAGTGGTACACAATTTTTTGCCGCTTAGCAGCCGACTGCTCCAGCACAGCTAATGTGCTGGAGCAAACTCTCTTTGGTAGGAGTTACTCATGCACCGTATGAGTCTGGAGGAAGCCGAGGTACTGGCAAAAGCAGTGCTCAATGCCCAGGGCTTCAATCAAGAACAAACACATGCCTTATCTCAAGCAGTGATAGCGGGGCAACGCGACGAGTGCCATTCACACGGCCTGTATCGTTTACTCAACTGCGTTAAAACGCTAGCGGCAGGGAAAGTGGTCGCCAATGCTCAGCCAGAAGTGCACGATCACGCCCCAGGCATCGTACGGGTTGATGCCAAAGGAGGCTTTTCGCAACTTGCCTTCGAGGCTGGCTTACCCATTTTAACGGCAAAAGCGCGTGAGCAAGGAATTGCTGCGCTTGCCATTAATCACTGCGTACATTTTTCAGCCTTATGGGTTGAGATTGAAGCTATCACAGACCAGGGGCTGGTAGCGCTGGCCTGTAATCCCAGCCATGCCTGGGTGGCCCCCGCTGGGGGCAATCGCCCATTACTGGGAACAAACCCGTTGGCCTTTGGCTGGCCGCGCCCTAATGGTCAGCCACCATTTATCTTCGACTTTGCTACCAGTGCAATTGCTCGCGGTGATATCGAGCTCCATCACCGTGAAAATAAGCCCATTCCCGAGGGCTGGGGTATCGACCGTTTAGGGCAGCATAGCCAAAACCCTGCTGACGTATTAGACGGCGCACTCCTTACCTTTGGCGGCCATAAAGGCTCTGCCTTATCGATCATGATTGAGCTTATTGCTGGCCCACTCATCGGTGACTTAACCAGCGCTGAATCGCTGGCATACGATGATGGAGCCGGTGCTTCCCCCTATCACGGCGAACTCATACTCGCTATGGATCCTGAACGCTTCCTGGGAAGTACGCTCGAGGATTATATGGCCCGTGCTGAAGATCTTTTCTCATCGATCATAGCCCAGGGCGCCCGCTTACCTTCGCAACGACGATATACGGCACGGCAACGCACTCAAAAAGAAGGTATTTCAATTCCAGAATCTCTATATCAGGAGTTGTCACGCCTAGCGCGATTATGACGGCTCTTTTCTTACCGACCATTCGCGTTATTCTAACGACGGAGACGAGCATGACATTGCAAGGCAAAATGCTGATTGGCCAACAAGCTGTACAGGGCTCTCGTGACGCCATTTACGCCATCAATCCAGCGAATAATGAACGTCTTGAACCCGCTTATTTAGGTGGCTCCCAGGAAGAGGTAGAAAGGGCCTGCGAGTTAGCTTGGCACTCATTTGACAGCTATCGCGAAACGCAGCTGGAAGCACGGGCACAGTTTCTCGAAACCATTGCAGATGAGATAGAAGCGCTCGGAGAAACACTGATTAACCGGGCAGTGGCCGAATCTGGCCTTCCTCAAGCCAGGATTCAAGGGGAAAAAGGACGAACTTGTAACCAACTACGGTTATTTGCAAAAACCCTACGCAATGGTGAATGGCTAGATGTTCGAATTGACCCGGCCATGCCTAATCGTCAGCCCATGCCGCGCGCCGATTTGCGTCAACGCCATATCGCGCTTGGCCCAGTCGCTGTTTTTGGTGCAAGCAATTTCCCACTGGCTTTCTCCGTCGCTGGCGGCGATACCGCATCAGCGTTAGCGGCGGGATGTCCCGTGGTCGTCAAGGCCCACTCCGCACATCCAGGAACCAGCGAATTAGTAGGACGTGCGATTCAAACTGCCGTCAAGCGGTGTGATCTTCCCGAAGGCGTATTTTCGCTAATTTTCGGCTCTGGCCGAGAGGTTGGGCAGGCATTGGTTGCGCATCCTAACATCAAAGCAGCCGGGTTTACTGGCTCCCGCAGCGGCGGCTTGGCACTATGGAAAACGGCGCAGTCGCGCCCTGAGCCAATCCCTTTCTATGCTGAAATGAGCTCCATCAATCCAGTATTCCCTCTACCAGCGGCGCTGGAGTCACGTGGTGCCAGCATGGGGGCAGAATTCATTAGCTCGTTGAATATGGGAGCTGGCCAGTTTTGTACTAATCCTGGGCTAGTCATTGCAGTAAAGTCTAAGGGGCTAGACGCGTTCATTGCAGCGGCACGTCAAGCGGTCGAGAGCAGCAGCGCTCAAACCATGCTTACGCCCGGCATTCATCAAGCCTATACCAACGGTGTGCAAGCCCTCACCTCGACAGGTAAAGTCCACGAAGTAGCTTGCGGTCAAAAAGGAGCTGGCCCAAATCAATGCAAAACAGCTCTTTATGTAACCTCTGCGGCTCATTTTCTGGCTGAGCAAACACTGCAGGAAGAAGTTTTTGGCGCGTTGTCGCTGGTAGTGGAATGCCAAGACCAGAACGAGGTTCAGCGCGTTGCGGAGGCGCTTGAAGGCCAGTTGACCGCCACTCTTCAACTGGAGGATGCCGATCAGGAAGTTGCTCGCAACCTGCTGCCAATTTTGGAACGTAAAGCGGGCCGGCTACTCGTCAATGGCTGGCCAACAGGCGTCGAAGTTTGCGATGCCATGGTTCATGGTGGCCCTTTCCCAGCAACGTCGGACTCGCGCACCACGTCTGTCGGTACCGCAGCTATTGATCGCTTTTTACGTCCTATTTGTTATCAAGATCTACCGGATGCACTTTTGCCAGAGGCATTGCAGCATAGCAACCCACTGTCACTTAAGCGCCTGGTTAATGGAGAACGTGAAGGCTGATCAATAGGAGTTTGCGCCGCTCTCCTCTGGGGAGAGCGGCGCATCATGCATTGAGCCATGCGAGCTGATCAACGACTCAACGGTTCAACTACCGACCATTCAACTATCAACCATTCAGCTACCAGCCATGGACATCTATATAGGTTTGTATAAAATGTGCAAATTAACTTTCAGGATGGACGTGAACCATGGCGACATTCAAAACACGAGCACACTTCGTCGCCGACGACTTACGCAAACGTATCCTTGGCGGTGAGTTCAAGGGCGGTACTCAACTTCGTCAGGACGCCCTAGCCAGCGACTATGATGTCAGCCGTATCCCTGTCAGGGAGGCCTTGCTAACCCTCGAGTCAGAAGGGCTAGTGGAGTTTTATGCTCACCGTGGCGCTTTTACCACCGAGCTTTCCGTTAGCAAAATTCGAGAACTTTTCGAGCTACGGATTCTGCTTGAGACCTATGTACTTAAGCATGCCATTGATAACCTCACTGAAGCAGACCTCGATAAAGCTGAGGATATACTGCGCAAGTATGACGACGCTCTAAATCGCGGTGGCGAAGTCGACAATTGGAGTGAGTACAACTATGCCTTTCATTTGGCACTTTATGCGCCTGCTGAGCTTCCAGAAACACTCGCTATCATTCATCAGTTAAATACTAAATCAGATCGCTATATCCGCATGCAGCTCGTCTACTCCCAAGAGATCACAAAAGCTGAAAAGGAACACCATGAGTTACTGGAGCTAGCGCGCCAACGTGACACCGACAATGCCTGCCAGCTGCTTAAAACCCACATTGAGGACGCCTGTGGAAGCATTATCGCGGTACTTGGAGAGCGTTCCAACCAATCAGAGGCACTTTGAAGTATGAGTGCCACTTTAATATCCTCCCCCTGCCATTAGCTGCCTCTCCCTCTTCTGCTTAAGTCATAAATACTACTTCTAGCACCACTTCCCCTCTTCATATACTTCGGCTAGCTAACACTAGCGCTTTCCGGCTATTCGAATAGTTTTGGCGGATTAAGCCCTGCTCCTATCGTTTCTACCCCATAAGCACCATTGAACTACTAGGTAGTTCCATTTTTACCGCTCGCTGCTTGCCCCCTCGCCATCGCAAGGCGCTCCTCTCCTGCCATTTCTTACCAATATTTGTCGTTTACGGTATTGATCCGATTCACAAACCTGAGATATATTTTATACAATCTACAAAAAATAGAATTAAGGAAGCTTCATGAATCCACGAAGCACGAAGAGTAGCGGCTCGAAAGAGGATGCCGATGTCATCGTTATCGGTGCAGGAGTGGTAGGTAGCGCTTGCGCCCTATCCTTGAGCCAACAAGGCTTGCGTGTTTTGGTGCTGGACAGCCACCAGCATCCGGGTATGGGTGCCTCGTTTGGCAACGCGGGCCATATGGCAACGGAGCAGGTTTTTCCTATTGCCGATGCAGCCATTGTGAAGCGATTACCCAAAATGCTACTGGACCCAATGGGGCCGCTACGTTTGGATTGGCGCTATGTTCCCAAGGCCCTACCCTGGTTCACTCGACTACTTTGGAATCTACGTAAGACTCCCTATCAAGCCAGCGTGGCAGGTATCCGTGCTCTCAATGAAAATAGTCTGGATGCTTGGCGTCGGCTGCTCGACACCATAGATAGCAGGCATCTGCTAAAAGAGGACGGGTCTCTCCTGGTTTATGAAAAAGATAGCGCTGCCGAAGAGTTAGCAGCACTTCACACAAGGATGACCGACCAGCAAGTAGCCGTGGAATACTGGCAAGGCAGTGCAATTAAAGACATTGCTCCTCAATTGTCAGACAGCATTAAAGGCGGGCTATTCTTCCCTGACACCGCACATACGATTAATCCCTCACAGATCGTCGACTCACTCGTATCCGCTGCTAAAGCCAATGGAGTGCAGTTTAGACAAGAAAACGTCATATCAGGCCAAGACCATGGCCACGGCGTGATGCTGAAGACCGCGAGTTCGTCCTCCTTCACGGCCGGCAAAGTTGTTATTTCATGTGGAGCTCATTCTGCCCATCTCACTGCCACGCTAACGGGTACTAAAGTTCCTCTTGATACGGAGAGGGGCTATCACCTGATGCTGCCTCATGAACGGCATCGGCTGCCTATGGCGGTTACCTCGTTGGAGCGTCGTTTCATCATGACGCCCATGGATGAGGGATTACGATTGGCAGGTACCGTCGAATTTGCCGGGCTCCATCGACCACCCAATATGCAACGCGCTTGGCAACTGCACAAACTCAGCCAAGGGCTCTTCAAAAACGACTTGGATACTACCGAAGCCAAAACTTGGATGGGCTTTCGCCCCTCGCTACCCGACTCACTCCCTATTATCGATAGCGTTAAAAGTGGCAGAGTCCTACTAGCTTTCGGGCACCATCACCTTGGCCTCACTCAAGCCGCTATTACAGCCGAGATTATTAGCCAGCTGGCCAAGCAAGAAAACCAACAAGCTCAACTGCCCATTGATTTATCCCCCTATCGGCTAAGCCGATTTTCCTAGCAAGCGACGCCCCAACCCTAAGAACAACGTCATAGGAGCTATTATGTCTTCCCCAAAAGGTCTCGTAAGACTGCCTAACATGATAGAGGTTTTTGCCATCATGTTCGGCTTTATAGCCATCATGTTTGTCAGTATCAGCTTACTTGAACTCCCTATACAACTTGCCTTGTTCGCCTCTTGGTTTTTGATTATGGGGCTGGGCTTAAAACTTAAGCTTTCCTACGAAAACATGCAGGAAGGGCTTATTAAAGGTATTCATAATGGCATGGAGGCCGTTTTGGTGCTCACTACCGTGGGGGCACTGATTGGCACCTGGATTGCAGGCGGTATCGTACCGAGCATTATTTATTACGGCCTGTCAGTGATGAACCCACAGATTTTCCTTTTCGCAGCTTTTATTATTTGCTCCTTAACGTCTCTAGCTACCGGCACTTCCTTTGGTACGGTGGGAACGGCTGGGGTAGCGATGATGGGTATCGGCCACAGCTTTGGTATCCCGCTACCACTGGTTGCTGGTGCCGTGATATCAGGCGCGTACGTAGGTGATAAAATGTCGCCGCTTTCCGATACAACAGTGATGACCGCGTCACTGTGTAAAGTGAATCTTATAGACCATATTCGCTCGATGATGTGGGTTAGCGGGCCTGCGGTTATCATAGCGTCGATACTGTTCATCACCGTTGGTTTTTTCTATATCAGCGACACAGCAGACACAACTCAAGCAGCAGCGGCTATGCAGGCCCTGGAAAGTCACTTCACAATAACGCCTTGGCTGCTGCTTCCAGCGGTCGTTGTTATTATCCTATTGACTCGTCGCTTGCCAGCCATCCCTGTCATCACATTGGGTGCCGTCCTCGGCAGCATCTGTGCTTGGCTAGTGCAGGACATGAGCCCCGTTGATGCGATCCAAACCGCCTATTACGGCAATGCAATGCAGTCTGATGAAGCGTTTCTCAACACTCTCCTTAATCGTGGCGGAATAGAGTCTATGCTGGGTGTCGTTGCCCTCATCCTTTTCGCGCTTGGTCTAGGCGGTTTAATGGAACGAGTCGGCATTCTACAGGCTATCAGCCAAGGGTTTCTCAGCTGGGCCAACAACCCAGGCCGACTTACCCTTTCAACCATGTTGGGTGGCTTCTTCGGTAACTTCTTTGGTGGCGCAGCCTATGTCTCTCTCATTACCGCCAGTACGATAACTGAGAAGAACTACGACAAACAGGGGATTGATCGTCGCGTTCTCTCTCGTAACGCAGAAGCGGGCGGCACGATTACAACCCCTATGGTGCCATGGACAGACGGTGGTGTATTTATGGCCGCAACCCTTGGTGTTTCAACACTGAGCTACCTGCCATTCCTTTGGTATCACATGCTTGTACTGGTAATCGCTATCTTCTACGGCTACGCCAATATTGCCATTTGGAGAACCTCACCAGCAGATAACGCCGAACAAACAACCACTCATCAACGCAGTGTACCCGCAGCTTGATAACCTAAAATCACCTCAAGCTTTTAGCTTTCCAATAAGCTAAACACGTAGAAAACTCCGGTTTGTAACTAATTCAAACCGGAGTTTTTAGTTTTAATCTCAAGAAAAAATAACCTTATGCAGATATATACAGCATCGTTTGGCATATTACTCAGGTGTCCTAGCCGCTTTTTCCATCAAATACTCCGCAACAGCCTGATAGGCGGGCAGTGAAGTAGGGTCATTAGCCGCATTTCCTGCCACCGGGTGCGATGCAAAACGCACAATGACCATCTCAGCGGTGGGGTCAATATAAATGGTTTGTCCATGCACCCCTCTTGCGGCAAAGGCGCCATGCTCGTTATGCAGAGACCACCACATGCCACGGTAGCTACCGCCCGGTAAATAACGGTATCCCGCGGCGGCAAATGCTTGCCTGTCGCCACCTTCCCGAATGCGCTCTACCGCTGCGGCAGGAAATAGCCGCTCACCATTCATTACGCCTTCATTAAGCACCAACTGGCCGACTCTGGCCAAATCCCGAAGGCCAGCGCTCAAACCGCCCCCTGCGAACGGCGTGCCAATAGAGTCCACGGTAAAGTAAGCATCCTGCTCCATGCCTAACCGCTGCCAAAGACGCGATGACAACAGTGACGCCACCGATTCACCCGTCGTGCGCGCGATCACCCAGCCAAGTGCATCGGTATTAATCGTTTTATAGCCAAAGACCTGCCCATGCTCCCCTTCCGGTTGTACCGTTGCGAGATACTCATAATAAGTACGCGGCCCAGTGTAATCGTCTGGCTTGGGGAGCGGGCTTGCCGCTGCATTGTAGGCCCAGATCTCAGCGTTGGGGTCACTGTAATCTTCGCTGTAAGCAAGGCCTGTGGTCATTTCAAGCAGCTGTTTAACCGTGGCATTACCAAAAGCACTGTCGGCAAGTTCCGGCAGTATATCGCCTACGATTGCCTGCTCATCCAACACTCCTTCTGCCACCAAAATCTCACCTAGCAAGCCGGTCATCGATTTAGTCACCGACATCGCGCCGTGCTGGCCCGTTTCATCCAAACAGCCTGAGTAAGTCTCATACACCACCTGGCCTTGGTGAAGAATCAGCAGACCATCGGTGTAGTTTTCATTTAGCGACGCCTGCCACGACATAGGCTCACTAGCGTCAATCGGAGTGAAGGTGACATCGTTTATCGCGTCATCTAATGCATAGGGCAAAGGAGCAGGTGCGCCCAACCCACGGCTGACCTGCTTAGTAGGCAACAGCTCGCGAAAGTGGCACACCGTCCAGCGCATTTTGGGAAAACTAAAGTAGTTGGAGTCTGGCTGGCCAATCAACTGCTCCGGCGCAGGTGGGAAGCCCTGCATCCAGCCTAACTGGTTCGGGTCAGAAGCTTCAGCGCTTAGTACACCGATTGCTGCCTGCTGGGCAGAAGCGGTAGCTGCCCCGCTTATCAATACAACAGGAAGCGTAAGCATCAGTAGCGACGTAAAACGGCTATTCATCATTGGCATAACCCACTCCTTGGTAATCGTTGCTACCGACACACATGCCAGCATGTCATCTCAGTATAGCGAGAGAATTCCACCGATTTATCACCCAGACACTAAAAGCAAAAACGCCCGGCTAAATCGCCGGGCGTAGAAGCAGGTCAGGATTTCCAACGACATTTCAGCCTACCATTGATATTTAACACTCCCAATGACGCTGCGAGACTCGCCGTAATAGCACCAATATTCGCAGCTCGCTACGTACTCTTTATCGGTGAGGTTATTAACGTTTAATTGGGCCTGCCAACCATCAGCAAACTCATAGCCCACCATCGCATCAACTAGCGTGTAGCTACCTACAGCAGTGTTATCTGCCACACTGGTGTCTATTGTGCTACCTACATAACGCACACCACCTCCTAAGGTAACGCCCTTCAAGGCACCACCGGTAAAGGCATAGTCCAACCAGGTTGACGCTTGGTGACGCGGGATCAAAGGCGCACGCTGATCATCTTCAAGGCGTGAATCGGTATAGGTATAAGCCGCCGTCACTTTCAAGTCATCCGTTAGGTAACCAACCCCTTCCAACTCAAAGCCCTGAGAGGTTCGTTCACCTTCTTGCACCTGAAAGCCGCTGGGCGAGTTGATCAGCGTATTGCCCTCTTGGAGATCAAATACTGCGGCTGTGACATAGCCGTCCCAGCCAAAAGGCGCGACTTTGACCCCTGCTTCCCACTGGCGACCTTCGCGGGGCTCGTAAAGATCACCATCGCTATCGACTCGACCCAACGGGTCAAAAGATTCGGTATAACTGATATAGGGGTTAACACCGTTTTCCCCCAAATACATCGCACCACCGGACCAGGATACTTGATCATCGTCTGAGCGTTGCGTTGTTCCCGCGGTAACATTCGTGTTTTCGGTATCCGCCTGATCATAACGAACCCCACCCAAAAGCACCCAACGGTCATCAATACGCAGCTGGTTTTGGGCGTACAAGCCGGTTTGCTCTTTATCAATTTCGCGGGTTAACAAATCATCCGCCCCTACGGGCGTAAAGTTGCCGTAGGTGGGGTTGAAGATATCGATAGGATCGCCAAAAGGAAATGGATCAGCTTCTTGGCCGCTCACCCCAAGATTCTGATAATCCGCGCCCAGCAGCAGGGTATTTTCTGTACGATCGGTGTACCAAGTGCCCACCATACGGTTATCAACCGTCAAACTATCAATGGTGCCGTCGCGGTACACGTGCCCGCGTGCCGCCTGACGTTCATCAGCCATAAAGAAGGCGTACGTACTGCGCAGTTCTAAATCCAGCTCGCTGTAGCGTAAATCCTGCTCGAAGCGCCACGTATCATTAAGGTGGTGGCGTAATTCATAGCCTAACGCCCACTGGGTACGGTTATCCTTATCGTAACCCGGCTCACTCAGGTTGGTTTGGGGGTCGACACGGCCAAAGGGGGTGTCTTGAACCGTGCCATAGGGCAGCTTGAAGGAGTTGACCGGAACACCGTCATCTTTCTGCACGCTGGCCAAAAAGGTAACCGTTGTATCGTCGCTAACATCCACCGCCAAACTCGGCGCAAAGTAGTAACGCTCGTTGCTAGTCGCGTTCAAATCACCATCACGCTCTTTATAAAGGCCGACCAAACGGTAACGAACATTGTCACTCTCGCCTACCGGGCCACTGGTATCAATGCCCACTTGGCGATGATCGCGATTGCCAAACTGTACATTCACCTCACCCTGAGGCGTTTCTGTTGGGCGCTTGCTGACCGCATTAATCAGGCCCCCAGGAGGCGCTTCGCCGTAAAGAATAGAGGATGGACCTTTGAAGACATCCACCCGCTCCAAGCCAAATGGCTCCGGCAGCCACTGATAGAAGCCTTCGCGATAGATCCGCAGGCCATCTTGGTAAGTGGACTGATCAAACCCACGCACCTTGAACCAATCAGTGTTGTTATCACTGCCGAAATGCCCCGAAAGCACGCCTGCACGATAACGGAAAGTTTCATCTAATTGCTGGACGTTGCGGGCTTCCAACTCCTGACGATCAACGCTGGATACAGGACGCGGCGTTTCCACCAGCGGCGTATCCACTTTCAAGGCAGTTGCGGTTACCACAACAGGATCGTTAGCAACTCGCTCCTCTTGAGCAAGCACCGCCAAAGGCGCAACGCTGAGCATTCCACCCAGCGACACCGCCAACGAGCGGCGAACCGCCGCAGTCAGCGGCGCGACAGAAAACGATATGGACGTAGGGAGCATAGGAAGGTCTCACAGGCATGAGGAGAAATATCGTTATAGTAAGGCGAATGATACGGATTTTTATTTGCATGAACAACAACTACAACGACGCAAGCCTTGTGAATAGAGACTTTTGAAAAGGCGCTATTGGTAAGTGAGCGCAACAGACACGAAAAAACAATCTCTGTCAGGTCTCGTGTGATTAATTACCCATTAATTAAATGACTCTAGGCGCTTGATTCGCCATGCTTTCATCCTGAATTGGTGTAAAAAGTAACGCGCCGGCCTCAGGCCAGCGCGTTACTTTTGCTTTTTATAGAGTGACACGGAAATATTATGAGGTGTGTTCGTCAGCCGATGCTGCTTAATGCGCCATCATCTCTTCAACAATTTCCTCACCGCTCAGAGCTGATGGGTAATACGTCGGCCAGTGGGTGACTTCGTCCAGTAGGGCTTCGCGATCATCCCCCCAGTAGAGATGGTAGTGATGGGCATCAGTAGGGTAAATGCTGTGGTCGCTAAACTGGATATATTGGGGCAGATCACCGGAGGCTTCTTCCAGTGTAAAAATAAATCGTACGCCGCGATTCCCTGCTTGGTAGGTTAAAATTTCATAGCCATCGTATTGGTATTCGCCCGTTCTCTCTTTGTCATTTTCAAAGAAGGTGACGCTGCTTCCATCAATGACAATACGTTCAACATCCGTTTGATATCCGGTGTTGTAGTACGCTTTATACTCTTCGGCTGTCTTGTCGTCATTGTCTGCTTTATGTGCAAACACATCATCAAGGGTGCCATCTACTAGGTAGGGATAAACGGACTGCCAGTCACCCTCCCAGTCAGAAAGCGCGCGATCCTCAACCTGATCATCATTAAAATAGCCCGAGTAGATATCGTGGTCGTGGTCGTGGTCGTGGTCGTGGTCGTGGTCGTGGTCGTTATGAGTATGGTTGTGATCATGGCCATGGTCATGATCGCTGGCGTTAACGACCTGAATGCCTGTTAGTATCAAAGCACTCAAAACCCATACGCGGGTGCCCTTAAGTGGCAGTGTTGTCATATCCGTTCTCTCCTTTTGCCGATTGCAAAACAATGCACCAGCGCAAAAAGATATGTTATAACATACTTAAAATCAAACTCATTCTTTTCCCAGTTTGCCTTCAGCCCAGAGAAGGTACGCCGTAAGTGTTCATTCCAAGACGTAGTTGACCTACTTCATGTCAAAAAACGGCCTTAAATTCCATCTTCAGAGTGAAGAATAAACCATGCTAGTTTATCTTCAATCACAAAATCTCCATTCAAGGCCGTTTTTAATACATATTTTAAACTGGCAGCTGCCTCTTTTTCTTTTTTCGAGCCCAAAGGAAGCCCCGCCACAACGATTGCAAGATCAGTTCAGTAGTTGAGAGCAACTATACTGGTGGCCGCAAGAACGAAAGAATCAATCTCACGGTTCAAGGGGCAATGAGAACTGCGGCGCAAGAAAATGCTAAAAACGTCACGCGCTTAAACATGCGTGGACACTTTATGGACACTTAGAAGAAAAAGTACAGCTAGGAAGAAATAAAGCGAGGATAAGTCATTGAAAAATGGTGGGCCCAGTAGGACTTGAACCTACGACCAAGGGATTATGAGTCCCCTGCTCTAACCAACTGAGCTATAGGCCCGTAAAGCGTGCATATAATAGCGAATGTGTTCGGGCGAGGCTACCCCTCACGGTGCTATCTTGTGGTGATAGCAGCAATTTTTTAGGGGCACTTATTGAAAAGCGTGAGGTCTGGTAGTGAGTTCCTAATGCGGAGACGTGCTGTGAAAGCTTTGATTGCTCTTATCCCGCTATTGTTGGCGGTGCCGGTTCATGCGGATTGGCAGCTAGATCCTGGTCAGTCGCAGGTGCAGGCGTCTATTACTCAATTAGATGGCGACGCCCCGCAAACCCATCACCATCAGGTGAATAATTTGCAGGGCGATATTTCTGCCGATGGCACCCTGCGCCTGCCGTTGCGTTTGAGCCAAACGGATTTGCTGACTCGCTTTGGTGATTTGCCGCCGTGGGTGGGCTTACTGGCCAATACCACGCTAGTCACTCTGGTCGCGCAAATGCCGCCGGAGCGGTTAGATGGCTTGGATATTGGTGAATCCATGGTAGAAACGCTTATCTTTCGGGTGCAAACCGATTTGATCAACCAGGAAGAGTCGGTGCCGCTGCGCTTTACCCGCGAAGGGTTGAACGAGGTGCGTGTTACCCATGCTGAACCGATGGCGATGGATGGCCGCGCGCTGATGGCCAACAGCACGGTGCGAACCGTGCTGTCGTTGCTGGGCTATCAGGAGATTGACGAGCATGTACCGGTCACCTTGAATGCCTTGCTGGTGAACCGCTAACGCGCCGCAAGGCGCGTTCAGTGGCTGAGTGTTTCCACATCGCCTGCCTGGGCGGCGCCGGTTTGTACTCGCCACTGAGCAGCATAGTGGCCATCAACCTCCAGCAAGCTTGAGTGGTTACCGCGTTCAGCAACGCGTCCTTTTTCGATCACCACGATTTCATCGGCATGCACAATGGTCGAAAGCCGGTGGGCAATCATAATCACCGTGCGGCCATGGGCGATGCGCTTTAGTGAACGCTGAATGGCAGCTTCAGTTTCGTTGTCCACCGCGCTAGTGGCTTCATCCAGCACCAGAATTGGCGGATCTTTAAGCAGCGCCCTGGCCAGCGAAAGCCGCTGACGTTGGCCGCCAGAGAGCAATACCCCTCGCTCGCCAACCGGGGTCTCCAACCCTTGGGGCAATGTTTCAATAAAACTCCAGGCTTCGGCGGTTTTCGCGGCGTCAATAATCGCGGCCTCCGAGGCATCGGGTTTGCCGTAAGCAATATTGTCGCGAATGCTGCCTTCAAACAGGTACACATCCTGGCTCACCAAGCCTATCGCTTGGCGCAGCGAGTGCATGCTGACCTGTGTGATCGGCTGACCGTCGACCAGTACGCGGCCGCTGGCTGGGTCGTAAAAGCGCAGCAGCAATTTGATCAGGGTCGATTTACCGGAACCGGTAGCGCCTACCAGCGCTAGGGTATTGCCTGCTGGCACGTGTAGATCAACGCCATTCACGCCTACTTGGCTCGCGGCATAGTGGAAGCTCACTGCTTCGAACCGCACCTCGCCTTTCACAGGTGCAGCGAGAGGCGTTGTACTTTCATCTTTAACCGTAATTGGCACTTCCAGTAGGTCAAGAATCCGCTTAGTACTGGCCATCGCGCGCTCGAACAGGTCGATCACTTGGGCAAGGCCGGTGAGCGGCCACAGCAAGCGCTGGGTAAGGAAAACCAGGACGCCATAAGCGCCTACATTCAGGCTGCCGTCCAGCGCCATCATGCCGCCGACGGTAAAGGTGGCGAGAAAGCCCGCCAAAATTGCCATACGGATCACGGGTATAAACGCGGAGCTGACCTTTATCGCCCGGCGATTGGCTTCTAAATAGGCTTCGCTGGCATCACGGAGGCGCTCGGCTTCCCGTGCTTCACTGGTAAAGCTTTTGATGGTGGCAATGCCGCTTAGGTTGTTGGAAAGGCGGCTGGCAAGATCACCCACCTTTTCACGCACATCGCTATACAGCGGCCCGGCTTTGCGTTGGAAGAAGAAAGCGCCCCAGATAATCAGCGGGATCGGTGTGAACGCCAGTAGCGCAATCAACGGTGACAGTACAAAGAACACAGCGCCTACCGCTATTACCGTCACACCAACTTGAATCAGCGCGTTGGCTCCGCCGTCCAGGAAGCGCTCCAGCTGGTTCACGTCGTCGTTCATGGTGGCGACGAGCTGGCCGGAGCTTTTAGATTCGAAAAACGCCATATCCAAGCGCTGGGCATGCTCGTAGGTGTCCTGGCGCATATCGGCCTGTAGCCGCTGGGCAAGGTTGCGCCAGAGGATTTGGAACAGATACTCGAACAGCGACTCCCCCGCCCAGATAAAGAACGTCAGCACCGCCAAAATGGTGATTTGTTGATGAGGCGTTTCAAACCCCAGCCGCGCAACAAAGCTGTTTTCCTGATTCACCACCACATCAATCGCCACACCAATCAGAATTTCCGGAGCGATATCAAATAGTTTATTAATAATGGAACAGGCGGTGGCCGCGGCAATCCGCCGCCGATAACCTTTGGCATAGCGCAGCAGTCGCACGAGCGCTTGAAAGCTTTGGTTTGAAGACGTCGCTTGAGCGCGAGGTGGTGAAGAAGCCACATCGGTTCCTTTTAGAAGTTATTGAGAGAATGTAGAGAGAACGAGAACTATGGGCTGAAGTTACTGAGTGGCGCTTATGCCGGCTGAGCCACGCGACGCACGTTAGCCAGCAAGGGGCTGCCGGTATCCGGATCAAGCAGCAGCGTACAGTCTACCTGGTAAAGCTCGCGTACTAACTCGGGCGTCACCACCTTAGCGGGTGCTCCCTGAGCAATAATCTGGCCATCGCGCATCGCAATCAGGTTGTCTGAATAACGACAAGCACTGGCGAGGTCGTGCAATACCATCACCACCGTGCGGCCATGGCAAGCCAAGTGGCGCACTAACTCAAACACTTCAATCTGATGGCCTAAGTCTAGCGCAGAGGTGGGTTCATCTAAAAGCAGAAGCGGCGTTTGCTGGGCAATGGTCATGGCGATCCAGGCACGCTGGCGTTGGCCGCCGGAAAGCGCTTCTAACGGCCGGTCGGCGAGGTCTTCCAAACCAGCAGCATCGAGCGCGTACTGCACCACGCGCTGGTCTTCCGCCGACCATTGACGCAACCAGCCTTGGTGGGGCTGGCGGCCAAAGCGAATCAATTCAGTGACGGTTAAGCCTTCTGGAGCCACCGCCTCTTGGGGCAGCAACGCTAGCTGAGTGGCTAACTGACGCGCGGGCAGGCGCTGAATATCCTGGCTATCCAGCAGTACCGCCCCGCTGTCTGGTTTGTGCAAACGAGCAAGGCCGGAAAGTAGCGTTGATTTACCACAGCCGTTAGGGCCAACAATGGCAGTAACCTGACCGCTTGGCAGGCTAATGCCCAGATTTTCAATCACTCGGCGCTGGCCGTAGCTCATGCACAACGCATCGGTGGCAAGCGTTGGTGAAACTTGCTCTGGTGAAATAAGTTCTGGTGAAAGAGATGAGTTGTTCATGGGCGGCTCCGTTGTGGGCGCATTAATATCCAAAGCAGCCAGGGCCCGCCAACCACCGCGGTGACAATACCAACGGGAATTTCAATCGGCGCTAAGAGAGTGCGCCCGGCAAGGTCGGCCAGCAACATCACCAGAGCACCCGCTAAGGTGGCGGCTAGAATCGGCACATGTCGAGCACTGGAGAGTGAGCGGGCAATCTCTGGGCCAATCAGCGCAACCATGCCCACTGGCCCCGCCACAGCAACCGCAAAGGCGGTAAGCACAACGGAAAGCATCAGGATCTGTAGCCTGCGGGCTTTAACACGAAGTCCTAGGCCGCTGGCGGTAGCATCTTTAAAGCGCAGCAGCGTCAGTGAACGCGCCAGCGCCAAGGCGGCAATAATCCCCAATGCCAAGCCAACTCCCAACAGTTGCACTGCGCCACCGGGGCGGGCATTGAGTGATCCTACCGTCCATGGGTAGGCAGCATTAGCGGTGTCAATCGCTACCCGCGCCAGCATTAATTGAGTGACAGCACCAAACACCGCCCCCACGCCAATGCCCGCGACAATAAACCGATAACCCTGAGTGCCACTGCCTGCCGCGAGGCCAAAGGTCAGCACAGCGGCGGTCGTTGCCCCAGCCAATGCCATCGCGGGCGGCGCAATAGACACACTCATGCCTACAATAGAGGCCACCGCGAAGGCCGTCGCGCCATTATCAATACCGATAATGCCGGGCGTGGCTAAGCGATTGCGTGCCAGGGTTTGCATCAAAATACCTGAAAGTGCGAACGCCGCTCCGGTAAAGCAAGCAGCGGCCAAACGAGGCAAACGCAGTTCCTGAACCATAAAGGCCGTCATCATGTCGCCCTTACCTAACACGGCAGGAATCACCGCACTGGGCGCCAGCGGTACGCTACCTAAGCTTAGATAGAGCAGGCAAGATGCCAGCAACGCCATCAACAAACCAATATTGACCGCTAGCGCGCGCTTTTCGAGCAGAAAACTATAGCCCCAACGAGGTAACGCGATATGCCAGTAGCCTTCCGGCGCTGGCACGCTGCAGGCATGTTCTGCGGCATGGGTTGGAACATTGTTTAAAACATGGCTGGGAGTGACAACATCCGTTAAAGGCGGATGATTCGCCATTATTTTCATATCAACACATCACCAAGATGACACCAAGACGCCTGGGCGGCAGGGTGTTAAAAAAAGCGTTACAGCATGGGTAACCGTTTAGCACGCACCACGGCAATCAATACCGGCGCGCCACATAGCGCGGTAAGCACCCCCAATGGCAGCTCGGAAGGTGCGACGGCAACACGCGAGATAATATCCGCCGAGAGCACAATCAATGGGCCTATCGGCAGGCAAAACCACAACGTGCGGCGAATATCGGGTCCTGCAAACGCACGCGCTACAAATGGCACCACCAGCCCTACAAAGGCGATCGGCCCGGCAATCGCAGTGGCCGCGCCAACCAGCAGTGCCACGCAACCTACGGCTACCCAGCGGATCAGCGTGGGGTGATGCCCCAAGCCGCTCGCCGCTCGCTCGCCTAGCGCCAGCGCCGCCAGTGGCCGCGCCATGAGAACCACCGCGATGGCAGCAACTAGTAAGCTCGGCAACACCGCCACAAGATCATCCAGCCGTCTTCCTGCAAGGCTGCCTACCACCCAAAAACGAATCTCATCAGCGGCGCGCTGGTCGTACAGCAGCATTAATGAGGTGAGCGAGCCTAACAACCCAGAAAATGCCGCCCCCGCCAACACTAAACGCACCGGGTCATTTCCCACTCCGCGAAAACGCGCCACGCTGAGGACACACACACAACCGATCAGTGCTCCTAACTGGGCAACCGAAATACGTAGCGTGGCAGCGCTAGCCCCTAGCACCAGTGCCAGTGCTACCGCAAAGGCCGCTCCTGCGCTTACCCCCAGCAGACCCGGCTCGGCGAGCGGGTTACGGGAAATGGCTTGAAGCAGTGCCCCGGCAACGCCCAATGCAATACCCACCACAATGCCAATTAAGGTACGCGGAGCGCGAAGCTCCCAGACGATAAACTGCGCTTCGCTGTCGCTGGCGCCCTGCAGCAATCCCAGCACTCGGCGTGGCCCCACCTCGCCTGCCCCAATCAGCAAACTAACGACGCTCACCGCCACAAGGGCGGTGAGCAGAATAAGCATCCATGTACGGGGAGCATAGCGCCGACTGGCGCTGCCCATTGCGCTAGGTAGTGATGTCACGGCATCTTTCACGGCAACAATGCGTTCTCAATATCGTCCAGAATGGCTTGAGCGGCCAGCGGGCCGTTGGCACTGCTCCACAGTTGGCCATTCACCGGCACGACCTGATCTTGTTTAACTACGTTCAAACGTGTGAAGGCGGAGCTTTGCTTGGCGGCATCTAACGCCGCTTGGCCATCGGCGTTAAGCGTAGCCAGGAACAGCCAATCGCCATCCACTTGGGAAAGATTTTCAAGACTGAGTATATCGCTATGGGGGTGACCTTCAGCAACCAGCCCCGCATCCTGAACCTCTACCCCCACTTTCGCCAATAGGCCAGTGGCGATCAGCTCTTTGGACATCACCATCGGGCCATTGGGCATCCAGCGAGCCAGCACAGCAGTGCCACCTGCGTTCGCATCATCAATCGCAGCGGCCAATTCGCTAATACGTTGATCGACGGCCGCAATAGCATCGTCGATTTCCGCTTCACGATTGAGCGCCTGTCCATAAAGCCGCGCTTCTGCTTCCCAGCTATCAGGCGCTAACGGCTGAGCGTGCGGCACTACAGTAGGCGCGATGCGCGATAGCAACTGGTACTGCTCTTCCGGTAGCTGGGCGGCGGCCAGAATTAAATCGGGCTGTTGGGCCAGAACCGCTTCAATATTGATTTCACGTGTAACGCCGACAATCTCAGGGCGCTCGCCATTAAAGTGGGCTTCCACGTACTCAGCAACGTTATCACCACCGCGGGTAGTAACCGCGCCAACGGGTGTCACGCCAGCAGCCAAAGCAGCATCTAACGCACCCTCATACAGAGTAACAACACGCTCTGGCGCATCACTAACGTCAACGTCTCCGTATGCGGTATCCAGCGTGCGCGCCTGAGCAACGCTTGCCAACGACCCGCCTACCAATAACCCGCCTACCACAATACCGACTAGTCCGTTGCGCAGTGATGAGTAACCCATAAGTAACGCTCCTGAGAGTTTGTGACAATGATAATAACGATTCTCAAAAGCACTTGCATTATTATTCCAACGAATCGAACGTTCCAGATACTGCAACACCCGCTTAATTAGCCGCCTAACAAGCTAATAGAGGTATATTTTTTCCATAACACTGTTCGGCATTAAGCAACACAATGTTCGATGAAACAAACTCGCATATGGGAACTTTTCTTCTTAGAATCACCACCTCGATTGATAACAGTTTTCATTAGCAAATAAGTTTCATCTCAGGGGATCACCATGCCACGCTTCACTCGCACCGCGCTAGCCAGTGCCGTCGCTCTTAGCGTCACCGCCACCGCGGCCTTAGCTCAAGAATCAGAACAACTAGACAATGTCGTTGTATCTGCAAGCGGTTTTGAGCAGGCACTGGTGGATGCCCCTGCCAGTATTTCCGTCGTTTCTCGTGAAGAACTGGAGCGCAAGCGCATTACCAGCGTGGCTGATGCGTTACGTGATGTAGAAGGTGTTGATGTTGGTGGGGCTGTCGGCAAAACCGGGGGCAGCAATATCAGTATTCGTGGGATGCCTAGCGACTATACATTGATTCTTATTGATGGCCGCCGGCAGAACGCGGCTGGCAGCGTCACGCCTAACGGGTTTGGCGAAACGTCTACTAGCTTCTTCCCGCCTGTCTCCAGTATTGAACGTATCGAAGTCATTCGTGGCCCAATGTCGACGCTATATGGCTCTGACGCCATGGGCGGGGTAATCAACATCATCACTCGTCGAGTAGACCGCGAGTGGGTTGGTTCCGTAGGAATTGAAAACACATTTAATGAAGATCGTGATTTCGGTGATCGCCGCGAAATCAACCTGTACACCAGCGGCCCGCTTATTCAAGACACGCTAGGCATTCAGGTGCGTGGTCGCTTATACGAACGAGATGCATCAGAGCTTACTTACACTGACGGCAACGGCAATCCCATTGACGTTAGCCAGCGCGGCCCCAGCCCCGTTGAAGGCGATACCTATAACCTGGGCGGCAAGTTAACCTGGACCCCAAATGCCGATCACGACCTTTGGCTGGATGGTGAAGTTAATCGACAGCGTTATAACAATGACGAATGCCAGCTTGGTACTTTAGATGGCCGCACCCGTAGCTGCGCGCCAGATCCTGGCGCCGCCAATGGCTACGCCGACGAGTTGCGCTTTGAGCGTCAGCAGGTTGCTATTGGTCACACTGGACGCTTTGCATCAGGCACGCTCGAATCCAGTTTAATGCGCAACACCACAGAAACTAAAGGCCGCACGATTCCTGGTGAAAATGGCGTTGCCTATGACGGTTTCCCTGGCATCGTGGGCGGCGCGCCTCGCGAGCTAGAAACCACCAATACAGTGTTAGACAGCAAATATATCATGCCGCTAGGCGACCACATGACCACAGTGGGCTTGCAGTGGTGGGATGCTAAGCTCGATGATGGGTTAGCAAATGAGACCTTTGAGCAAACCACATGGTCGCTCTTCGCAGAAGATGAGTGGATGCTACGTGACGATTTGGCGCTAACGCTTGGCGGTCGCTACGATCATCATGATGCCTTTGGCAGCCAGTTCAGCCCACGTAGCTATTTAGTGTGGAACACGACGCCAAACTGGACACTGAAAGGCGGCGTCAGCCGAGGCTACAAAACGCCCTCGCTGAATGACCTGCATGCGGGTATCAATGGCGTTACGGGCCAGGGCACCATACTCACTATCGGCAACCCGAACCTTGAACCGGAAACCAGTACCAGCAGTGAAATTAGTGCACATTACGATAGCCTGGCAGGCTTCACCGCTAGCGCCACGCTGTTCTATAACGAGTTCGACGACAAAATAGCCAGCGGCAACGACATTGTTGTTGAGAACAATCCGCTGGTACCCGATGGTGTCTATAGCCAAGACGTCAATATCGATGAAGCCGTTACCCAGGGTGTCGAGCTTTCTACCAGCTATCAGTTCACGCCAGATTGGCGCTTATCGGCCAACTACACTTACACCGATAGCGAACAGAAGAGCGGTAACAACCGTGGCGAACCGCTGACCGATACCCCGGAGCATGCATTCAATGCCACGCTGCGCTGGCAAGCCACGCCGCAGTTAGACACGTGGCTTTCCGCCGAGTACCGCAGCGAACGATACCGTAACCGTGAAAGCGTTAGGGGCGCGCCCTCTTTCGATGACCTAGGCGACTTCAAAGCCTATTCACTGTTCCACTTAGGCGGCAGCTACGCATTTACCGAGCAATTTAACGTGAGTGCCACCATCTATAACTTGTTCGATAAAGACTTTGTCGATTATCGCGCTTACGGTGACGGCACTAGCTTTGGCAATGTGTATGCCAACAGCGAAGAGGGACGCCGACTGTGGCTCTCTGCACGCTACGAGTTCTAAACGCTGCTAGCTAGAAGGTTCTATTTACTGTTTCAATGCTGACTTATTGCCCTGGCCATGCGCCAGGGCTTTTTTTTACGCCCGCTTAACCGCGAATTCGATGTTGATTAGGGAACTGTCTGCCATGACCGCGCACCCGCTCGTCCGCTATCTTGCCTTGGTTCTACTGTTGCTCTGCGGCCTAATGCTCTCTAGCGCTTCATTAGCGCAATCAGCCCCCAGGGTTGAGCTGGCGCCCGTCAACCGCGAGCCAATTTATACCGAAACAAACCTGGTCGGCACCGTAAACTCCCTGGAAGATGCCCTACTCTCAGCATCAGTAGCAGGGCTTATTATTCAGGTAGCGGTTAATCCTGGCGACCACGTCGCCAAGGGAGACACGCTAATCGCGCTGGATGACGACCTGGCTCGTTTTGACGTAGCAGCGGCGGTTGCCGCAGAACAGGAGGCCCAGGCCACGCTGGCGGAAGCAGAACGACTACTGCGAGAAGCGGAATCGGTGGGCGTAGGGCGTAACATCGCAGCGACTGAAGCTAGCGCCCGCCGTAGTGCCGTTAACGTGGCCCGCGCCGCACGCTCGCGTTTAACGGCGGAGCAAGCGCGCTTAAACGCCCTACTGGCTCGCCATGCAATTAACGCCCCTTTTGATGGCGTTGTCAGCGCTCGCAGCGTCAATCTCGGTGAGTGGGTCACGCCAGGAGATAGCGTTGCGCGACTCGTTAACCTTGATGAACTGCGCGCTGATTTTCAGGTGCCCGAAGCCTTTTATGCCGCCGTTCAAGACGAAGCGTTTATCACTCTACGTGCGGGGCAACAAACCCACGAGACCACTATCGCCACCCTAGTGCCGATCAGTGACCCCAGCGCCCGCACATTTCTATTACGCGCCCATGTGCCCGAAGCAGCTTCACTGTACCCAGGTAATGCAGTGGATGCCGTGCTGCGGGCGTCGACCGGCAGCGATGGGCTGACGGTTCCCCGCGATGCGTTAAGCCGCTACCCAGACGGGCGAATCACCGTGTGGGTCGCCACACCTAACGAAAACAACACTTATCAGGTTACTGAGCAACGCGTGGAGTTGGGTATTAACTTTGCCGACCGCGTGGAAATTGTCGAGGGCCTCTCTGGTGATGAGCAAGTCGTCATTCGTGGTAATGAATCGCTGGTCGAAGGTGTCAGTGTTGAGGATATCGCAGCGGGGAGCGAGTAATGTTTGCAGCCCTACTGCGCCAGCAAACGCTGGTCACTGTTATCGCGCTAATTTTCCTGCTGCTGGGCATTGCCGCCACGCTGCGCATCCCCGTTCAGATGATTCCCGACATTGAAGCCCGCACAATAACGGTCGAGACGCGCTGGGCGGGAGCGACACCTCAGGATATCGAAAAAGAGATCCTCATTGAGCAGGAGCAGTACCTGCGCAATGTGCCAAATCTTACCCGCATGACGGCGATGGCCGAAAGCGGCAGCGCTGAAATTGAGCTTGAATTCCCGTTTAGCGTGGATATGACGGCAGCGCTGATTCAAGTAAATAACGCGCTCAGCCAAGTATCGTCATATCCCACCAATGTGGACCAGCCACGGATTGTTTCTGCCGCCTTTTCAACAGACGCGTTTTTACGCTTTCACGTGGGTACGCTACCCGGCAACCCTAAGGCGTTAGATATCCAACTGATGAGCGACTTTATCGACGACCGTGTGCGGCCTCGCATGGAAAGCGTCAAAGGCGTGTCGGAAGTCGGCGTCAATGGCGGCGCTCAGCGGCAGCTACAAATTTTGGTCGATCCTGGTGCGCTAGCCCAGCGCGGGGTCGCACTTACCGAGCTACGCGACGCCATCACCCAGCGTAACCGGGATATATCCGGTGGCGAATTAGAAGCCGGTAAACGCCGCTACCTGATTCGCACGCTGGGCCGCTTTGATGATGCTGAGGCACTGGCGCAGCTGGTTGTCGCTCGTCAAGGCGATAGCATCGTGCGGCTTGCCGACGTTGCCGAGGTCCGCCAGGGGCAATCGCGCTTAAGCCAGCTATCGTTTTATAACGGCCAACCGGGCATTGGTATGGACCTGCGGCGGGAAAGCGGTGCCAACGTCATCGATATCAAATATGCCATTGAAGAAGAAATAGCGGCCATTAACGACAGCATTCTGCGCCCGGCGGGTATGGAAATGGTGCTGACTGCCGATGATGTGCGCTATGTGGAAGCCTCGGTCAGTAATGTATGGAGCAATCTGCTACTCGGGGCGGCCTTTGCAACGTTGGTGATGTATCTGTTTTTGCGCTCCGCTCGCGCCACCTTTATTGGCGTTATTGGCATCCCCTTCTGCACCATTGCTGCTTTTTTAGGGCTGATGCTCATGGGGCGCACGATTAACGTGATTTCCATGGCAGGCATTGCCTTTGCCATTGGCATGAGCGTCGATAACAGCATTGTGGTGTTGGAAAATATTGAGCGATACCGTCGTTTAGGACTCGATCGTATTGAGTCGGCGCTACGCGGCGTGCAGGAAGTATGGCCCGCGACGCTGGCATCGACGACCACCACCATCTTGGTGTTCTTACCGATTCTGTTTATCGAAGAAGAAGCTGGGCAACTGTACTCTGACGTAGCCATTGCCGTTTCTGCCGCTATTTTTGCCTCAATGCTGGTGGCAGTTACCCTGGTGCCGTCACTCTGTTCGCGCTTCAATTTTTCGATGCGCAACGAGCATGAGGATAACCCCGCGGCCTCACGCCCTTCGTGGGCTGGGGAGCGGCTTAATCGATTGATTGCCACCCCTTTTCGGCGCGGAGCGATCCTGGTAACCACGCTAGTGATCAGCGGCTGGACTATCGTTGTACTCACTCCGCCCGCCGAGTACTTACCCGAAGGCGAGGAACCTAAAACCTTTGCGGTGATGAGCCCACCGCCTGGCTATAGCCTGCAGGAGATGGCGGGAATCGCCGCGCAAGTAGAGGATTACTTTTTACCCCATGTAGACGCTGACCCAGCGGCTTTTTTAGCGGGCGACACTGAGGTGCCGCCGCTGGCTTATATGAACATGCGAGTCGCCCCTACGCGGCTGTTTATCGTCGCCGAAGCAGCTGACCCTGGTGATATCGAAGCGTTAATGGACGCACTTACCAGCTACTACGAGCGCTTTCCAGGAATGCGCGCATTTGCCTCGAAAGGCTCGATCATCTCCAGTAATGATGGCGGCACGCGGAGTATCAACCTGGATATCGCCGGCCCGGATTTGGCGACCGTTTATGAAGCCGCCAATAACCTCTACCGAGAAGCCCGTAATGAGTTTGGCAATCCGCGCATTCAGAGCCAGCCCTCTTCGCTGTCGTTGGATCAGCCGCTGATTCAAATTCGCCCAGATTGGGCGCAGACGTCAGCACTTGGCTTAGCGGCAGGAGATGTCGGCTTTTCAGTCGCCGCACTCACCGAAGGTGCCTATGTGGATGACTTCTTTCTCGATGACGAGAAGATCGATATTTATCTTTATGGCCCCCAGCTGTCGCTACCTCTGGACCAGCTACCCAACCTTCTGTTGCATACCCCCAGCGGCGCGACGCTACCGCTCTCTGCAGTCGCCAGCATTGATGAAACTATGGACACCAGTGTTATTCGTCGGGTCGATAGCAGCCGGACGGTAACCCTCAATGTCATTCCGCCACCCAGCATTGCCCTGGAAGCAGGAGTTGAACAGGCAGAGAGGATGCTGGAGCGGCTTCGCCATGAAGGGGTACTACCATCGGCGGTGGATATTTCGATTTCGGGAGCGAGTGATCAGTTAAATGCCACGCGGGAAGCATTAATGAGCAACTTCTTGATTGCCATTGTGATTGTCTATTTGCTACTGGTAGCGATTTTTTCTCACTGGGGGTACCCGCTGCTGATCCTTACCTCAATTCCGTTGGGCGTGGTGGGTGGCATTATGGGTCTGGCAGCCATGAATACAGTGGGCAGCCTACTGCCACTCATTGGCATCGCTCCACTCACTCAGCCCTTCGATATGATTACTATGCTGGGCTTTTTGATATTAATGGGAACCGTGGTGAATAACCCCATCCTGGTTGTCGACCAGGCACGGCGGCGACTACACGATAAGCAACTATCTGTTCAGGAAGCAGTGTCTCAGGCGGTACAAACCCGCCTGCGCCCAATTGCGATTACCACGCTGACAACTCTGTGCGGGCTTTCACCGCTGGTATTTTTACCCGGCGAAGGCACCGAGCTTTACCGTGGTGTAGGGGCGATTGTCTTATTTGGCTTGCTGGGAGCTTCCATCGTGACGGTGACGTTCCTGCCAGCATTGATGATAAGCGTACTGCAGCTTAGCAAACGCAATACGCAGCCTGCCCAAGCCCAACATCCGTAAATAAATACGTGGTTCACTCAAAAACGCGGCCACCTAATAAGGTGGCCGCAATGTTTAATAGCATGGCTAAACAGGTACTAGAACGCGACATTCAGTCCCAACCAAACACGGCGACCGTCGTCCACGTAGCCGTACTCTTCGTAAGTAATGCGCTCATCAAATAGGTTGTAGATACCCGCGTTCACCGTGGTGCTATCGTTAAGCTTGTAGCCCATTCCTGCATCAACAAAGGTGTAGGAAGGTGCCACCACTGAGCTACTTGATGGGCCGGTAGTGGGCTGGCTCTCCTCTCCACGGTAGCTCACTTTTGTCCATTGGTTGAGTCGCGAGTTGACCTGCCAGTCAAGCGTAGCCGAGACCTGATGGCGCGGTAGCTGCGTCAAAGGCTCACCAGCATATTGGCCACTTTTTTGTTCGGAGTCAGTGAAGGTATAGCTAGCCGTTAACGAGACTGCATCTGTCAACGGCGCTGCCAGACTGGCCTCCACCCCTTGCGTAATCGCCTCATCCACGTTGACGCGATAAGTAGGGTCGCTGCCAAAATCATTACGGCCATCGGTACAGATATCAACAGGGCAAGCAATACGCGTAATTTTATCGTCAAAGTCGTTGTGGAACAGCGTCAAACTGCCGCTTAGCCCTGCATCATTGGCGTAGAGCAGTGCAATCTCTTTGTTAAGCGACGTTTCAGGTTTAAGGTCCGGGTTACCGTAAATATTGCCACCGCGGCTGACCTGCCCCCAATCGGGAGTGATTTCGCGTAGGCTTGGCGAGCGATAACCGGTTGAAACGCCCCCTTTAAGCGTCCAGTCAGGTGTCACATTCCAAACGCTGTACAGGCGCGGGCTGACGTGGCTGCCGAAGTTATCGTCGTCATCGACGCGTAAACCACCGGTCAACGCCCAGGTGTCGGTCAACATCCACTCATCTTCTACAAATAGCGCCCGCTGGCTATTTTCGATTTCAGTCCGGTCAGATATCTTGTTGGTGGTGGTATCGTTCAGCGATTCCTCTTCGTAGCTCGCGCCAACAGTCACTAGGTGCATGCCTAGTGGGATCACCGCGCTGGTTTTAGCGGTAGTATTGGTAATTTCGATATCGCGGGATTTGTTGTCGCTACGCTCACGCTGTACAAAGGTCTCGCTGGTGCCCCAGTCAAAGCGGCCACTGTGGGTAACGGCAACGTGAGTATTGGTGTATTCGCCGATACTGTCGGTGCAACCACCTCGGCAACCCTCAGCAGCGCCAGAACGCCCCATCCGCGAGTGGCGATCCTGTTCGGTAACGCCGGCTTCGGCGGTGAAGTCGTGATTATCATTCGCCGCGAAGTTCAGCCGCGCGGTAAGACTTTGCAGGCTTTTCTCTTCGTAGCCATTCAAAATATCATCTTCATCCCGCTCAGACGCACGCCCATAAAGCTGCAGACCTAATCGGTCACCCACTAACGGCCCGCTTAGGTAGAAATTCGCTTGGCGGCTGTCTCCAGAATTGCTGTTCTCTTGTAGCACCGTGTCGAGCTGCACGTTACCGTGCCATTCATCGGCCACCTTACGGGTAATCACGTTGATCACACCACCGATAGCGTCTGAACCGTATAGTGTCGACATTGGCCCACGCACTACCTCAATACGCTCAATCGCTTGGAGTGGCGGGAGCCAGTCCTGCTCGAACCCAGCGCTACCATTCGGGCGTGATTCCCGGGAATTTTGCGGACGTCCATCCACCAAAATTAAGGTGTACTGGGAGGGCATGCCACGAAGTGAAATATCATTGCCACGGTCACCTGCGCCGCCACCGGTAACAACCACACCCGGCACATCACGCAGCGCGTCGGTGATATTTTGATAGTGTCCACGCTCAAGCTCTTCCCGAGAAATAACACTAATAGAAGCAGGCGCACTGGTAATTTGCTGTTCAAACCCCGATGCGGTAACCACAACATCATCTAGCCGAGGTGTTTCTTGTGCCAACACGGCGCTACTGGCCAATGAAGAGATGGCACCGGCCAATAGCGTGCGACGCAAACGAGAAGACATAGCAGGGTTCCTTTAATGTGAAAGAGCACTCGCAATCAAATACGAATCATTAATATTCGCATTTTTGCATAATTCTTACACAAAGAGGTCGCACAGTGCGTTCAGCCATTCGGAACACAAATGCCAATTATTTTCATTAACATCATTAAATGGCACAATAGCGTTTCAATTGTTGCCCAGTGGCCCCGACCATGTACGATTTTGATGAACTCGCCGCCTTTGCCGATGTGATGACTACCGGTAGCCTAACGCGCAGCGCACAAAAGCTAGGACTTGCTAAATCGACACTGAGTCGCCGCATTAGTCAGTTAGAAGCAAGATTGGGTCAGCCACTGCTCAGGCGGCAAGCCAACCGGCTGATTCCTACGGAAGCGGGTCTGCTATTTCATAACTACTGCACAGAACTGCTAGCGATGGCGGCACATAGCCAAGAAGCGCTGGCAGAACTGCGTGAGGAAATCAGCGGAAAAGTAACACTGGAAGTTCACGGGGCATTAGCACGAGGCTGGATGGCAGGCGTCGTTGATGCATTTTTAACCCGCTATCCTAAGGTGGAATTAACCCTCCACACGCGAGAATCTCCGCCCACTAAAATGCACAGTAACAGTGTGCACATCTGGCTAGGGGCAACGCACGAATGCGGTCTCAATCAGGAGCGCTTAGGGCACTTGACTCGCGGCCTTTATGCCAACCCCAGCTATCTTGCCAACGCTGGTTACCCTCAGCATCCAAGCGAGCTAGAATCACACGCGTGGATTGATTTACTCGATAGTGCTTCTAGCGGCCTGCTGTTCCACCATGCTCATCACGACGACTTTCTGTTTAATGCCCCCGCTCGCGGCTGCGCGTCGATCTAACCGTGCTTCAAATTGATGCCATTGCTTATGGTCAAGGCATCGGGCTGTTGCCCCACTGGGTGGTTGAAAAACGCGAGAAGCATCATCCCGGTGATTTAGTCAGCTGCTTGCACGGCTGGGAACCCGCCCCGCTGCCAATCACCATGCTGTACGCTTATGGCCACCATTCGCGCCGAGTTAACGCACTGCTCGAGTTTTTACGCGAGCAAGTTCCTGCTGCCTGGCAATCCAATCACTCCACCACTAGCGCTGAATAACCAATTCACCTTGCCAGTTAGCGGCCTAATTAACGACAATGAGTCGCTAATCATCGTCAAGGAATGGTAATGCTCGCCGAACTTTTTGCTGTGATGGCGCCGGTACTCGCCGGTGCTGGGCTGGGATATCTGTGGGTACGCTTAGGGCATCCCTACCCCGTCGATTTCATTACTCGTTTGGTGTTTAACATCGGTACACCCGCGCTGGTGCTTGCCTCACTTTCTGGGGCTAATATTGATGCCAATAGCTTTGGACAGATGATGCTTGCCACGACGCTGGTGATTCTCATCATGGGCGCAGCGAGCTTTGTGGTCGCCAAACTGTTGCGCCGCAGTTGGCGCGTATTGCTCGCCCCGATGATGTATCCCAACACCGGCAATATGGGACTCCCTGTTGTTCTGTATGCCTTTGGCAGCGCAGGGTTTGCCTATGGTATTACGGTGATGGTGACGGTCTCGCTCTTTCAGTTCACCTTAGGGGCTGTTCTCAACAGCAACGGAAGCCCGACTAAAACGCTGCTTAAAACGCCCACCGTCTATGCCATTTTAATTTCGATGGCATTGCTGTTAACCGACACATCACTGCCCCCTTGGTTAGCCAATACGGTCGACTTGATGTCTGGTTTCACCGTACCACTTATGTTGATCACGCTCGGTGTTTCCCTAGCCAGCATCCAGGTAAAAAGCCTGCGTTCCGGCATCGGTTTTAGCCTAGTACGTATCCCTCTTGCTGCTGGGGCAGCGTGGCTAATTGCGGGTTGGGTTGGCCTGCCCCCTCTGGCACAAAGCATTCTGGTGCTGCAAATGTGCATGCCTGTGGCAGTGTTCAACTACTTGTTCGCCCAGCGTGCCCAGCGCGAACCGGCCTATGTCGCCAGCCTCGTTTTTTGCTCTACACTGCTTGCCCTGGTGTATTTACCGATACTGCTGGCATTTCTGATGTAGCGTTTTTGATATAGCCCGCCGGATATATGGCAACACAGGGAACCCCGCTCGCTTTAAGTAGTCACTGCTAGGCATGGAACATGATCATCGAAGGCCCCGACGACAGGAGTGAGCATGATGTGCCAACCTCAATCACAAGCACGCCAAGCAGTGTTAACGACGCCTTCTCATCGTTGGTTTCTAACAGCTCTTGGCGGGTTAATGTTGGCGGGCACTGTTAGCAATGCTCAAGCAGAAATGGTTCACGACGCGATCGAAACCGATCAAATGACCTTGTCACTTGAACGTGTGGCGAGTGGGTTGAACAGCCCCTGGGCAGTGGCTTTTTTGCCTGACGGGCGTTTTTTAGTCAGCGAACGCCGTGGTCAACTCACCCTGGTAGATCAGGCAGGTAACCAGCAAACGCTCGAAGGAATGCCCACGATCAGTCACCAGGGGCAAGGTGGGCTTCTCGATATCACCTTGCACCCTTCCTTTGGTGACGGTGAACATGACTGGATTTATTTCACCTGGAGCAAACCCGACGGCAATAACAGTCGCTCAGCACTATCACGGGTTAAGTGGCAAGGGAATTCACTCGGTGAGATCGAGCACCTTTTTGAACAAGATCGCGCTTCTTCACCCGGCCGTCATTACGGCTCGCGTTTGGCGTGGCTAGCAAACGGCACACTATTAATGAGTATTGGAGACCGCGGCGCTAACCCATCCCGAGCCCAAGCAAGCGATGATCATGCAGGCTCCACGCTGCGCCTAACGGATACGGGCGGTGTTCCTGACGATAACCCTTTCGTGGGCGCCGATAGCACCTTGGATGAAATTTACTCCACGGGCAATCGCAACATTCAAGGGTTGACGGTACTTAGCAATGGTGAACCCTGGGCGACCGAACATGGCCCGCGCACAGGCGATGAGCTTAATCACATCAAAGCAGGCAGTAATTATGGCTGGCCAGAGGTTAGCCTGGGAAATGATTATCGGACTAATGAGCCGATTGGCGTCGAATCGAAGCCCGGCATGGTCGACTCGGTTTACCGCTTTGAAGGCCGTTTTGCGCCTTCGGGTCTTACCGAAGTCACCAGCAGCGCGTTTGGTGACTGGCAGGGGCAGCTATTAGCTGGCGGTTTAGCCAGCGAAACATTACTGCGTCTGCAGTTGGAAAACGGCAACGTGGTGGATGAAGAGGTTATTCTTGACGGCCACATTGGCCGCATTCGCGATGTGCGCCAAGGTCCCAACGACGCCATTTATTTGCTAACCGATGGTGATCAGGGCAGCCTTTACCGTTTGCAGGTGGTTAATTAACCCACACTAACGTTATCTGAACCGCGACTCTTTATACTGCCTATTGATACTGTCTATTTATTTATACTGTCTATGCACGCTGCCAATGCTGCTCACTGCTGAACAGCCGGTACTCATCACGGATACCTGATGCGACTACGTAATTTAATTATTTTGACAGTCATCGTGCCACTGTTTGTCATTCTAGTGGTTTTTAGCCTAGTGGCTATCAAGTCGCTAGAAGATAACGTGCGCTCCAAGCTGCAAACCGAAGTTGAGATTATCACCCGTGCACTGGGCACATCACTGAGTTACGCCGTCACTCGTGATAGCGACACCCCACTAGGAGAAGCGTTGCAATCCGCTTTTTCCTTCCACCGTATCTATGGTGCTTATGTGTTCGACACCCAAGGCCGGGAAGTTTATGGCCTTGGTCTGGGCAAGGACCTGTTTTCGCCGGATGAAATTCAGCAGGTTATCAAACAAGATGATCTGTACAGCAATTACCGCCAGCAGGAAGGCTGGACGTACTACTCAGCATTGATTCCGCTGCGGGCGCAAAACGGCATGGTGAAAGGTGTTCTGCAAGTAAACCGACTTAACACCGGCATCGAAAACTACACGGGTTTTATCAGCATTGTGGCAGTTCTGGTGTTCGTGATCGGAGCGGCCGGTATTGTTTTTAGCATTTGGTGGGGCTTTAGGCACTATATAGAACGACCGCTCAACCGTCTTTTGCACGTGATGTTACTTGTGGAAGATGGCGACCGCAGCCAACGGGCTACGGTAGATGGTCCGACGGAATATCGCCGCTTAGCATCAGGCTTGAACGGCATGCTAGATGCCATGGCAGAAAAAGATCGCGATATTGATGCCCGTCGGCAGCGCGAAATCGAATTAGAAAAGCGCCTGCGCAAATCTAAAAAGCTGGCGGAGTTAGGCGTTTTGGCGGCCGGTGTCGCCCATGAAATTGGCGCGCCATTAACCGTCATCAATGGCCAAGCCCAGCGCTTAGCCCGCAGGGACACCATTGGCGATGACGAACGTGCACGATTAGGCCGTATCCGAGGCGAAGTCGAAAGAATTGTTCAAATTGTCCGCCAATTAATGGAGCTAGGCCGACAACATAACGTAGAGAAAGACACGCAAGCGTTGGATCAGCTTATTCTGAGTGCCAGTGAGTTAGTGGAAGAGGAGCTGGAGCCACGAAATATTCACTTGGATATTGATCTTCCCTCACCTACCCCCCATCTATTGGTCAATGGGCAGCAAATTGTGCAAGTACTCACCAATCTATTACGCAACGCAGCGCAAGCACCAGACGTTAGCTGTATACGCCTTAGCGCCAAGCAATACACTGAAGAGTTAACGCTCTGGGTGGAAGATGACGGGCCGGGCATTCCAGCATCGCATCATCAGCAAGTATTTGATCCTTTCTTTACAACCAAACCGGTGGGCCAAGGCAGTGGCTTAGGGCTCTCCATGGTGCATCGCATTATTAACGACCACGGCGGGACGATTGGCGTATTTGATAGCGGCCTTGGCGGCGCTGGATTCGAGATTACGCTCCCCCTTAGTGAAACCGCATCCGCTTGAGGAAAACGTTTGTGACCCATCAGGAACACCTTTTACCTTTATTGGTAGTGGAAGATGACGCCGCTATACGTGAGTTATTAGAAGAAGAGCTCAACGACGCGGGCTATGACACGCTAGGCGTTCCCAGTGCCGAAGACGCCTTGGCGCTACTAAGCCATACAGCTGTGGCGATGATGATTACGGATGTACGTCTTCCAGGAATGACCGGCATTCAGCTACTTCAGCAACTGCGTCAAAGCGGCAGCGAGCTGGGCATTATTGTCATCACTGCCTTTGGCACCATTGACCAAGCCGTCGAGGCGCTAAAGCTGGGTGCCGACGACTTTCTAACTAAACCATTGGATTTAGATGCCATTCGCGAGGCAGTCTTCCGTGTCCTAGAGCGCCAGCGCTTGTCTCTCTCCCACGATACTGAGTTGAGCCAGTTTCACGGCATTATCGGAAAAAGCTCAGCAATGCAGTCTCTGTTTCATGATGCATCTCGGCTGGCTAAAAGCGATGCGCCTATTTTGATTCTGGGCGAAAGCGGTACCGGTAAAGAGCTATTAGCTCGCGCTATCCATCAAGAAAGCAAACGCCACGAAGCACCCTTTGTGCCTGTTAACTGTGCCAGCATTCCTGCTGATCTAATGGAAAGTGAATTTTTTGGCCATGTAAAAGGGGCATTCACCGGGGCTAACGAAGCGCGCCGGGGTCTGTTTCATAGCGCTCAAGGCGGCAGCCTGTTTTTGGATGAGATTGGCGAAATGCCGGTTAATCTTCAAGCCAAACTGCTGCGCGCGCTACAAGAAAAGACGGTACGACCCGTTGGCGGCGAGCGTGAGGAGCCGGTAGATGTTCGCATCATTGCCGCAACCCATCGCAATCTTGAAAAAGAGATCGAACAAGAGAACTTTCGCAGTGACTTGTTCTATCGCCTTGAGACGTTCTCTCTGCGCATTCCTCCACTGCGTGAGCGTGGCACCGATATAGAGCATCTTGTATTTGCATTAATCGACAAACACGCCGAAGCGCAAAGTAAGCAGATTGAACAAATCGAGCCCGAAGCGCTAAATAGCCTGTTGAACTACACCTACCCCGGCAACGTACGCGAGCTGGAAAACGCCATTATGCGAGCCGTAACGCTGAGCGAAGAAGGCATACTGCAGCACCAAGATTTGCCAGAGCGTTTACGCGAACAGGCTAGCCAACATAACGGCTCGGAAATAACGCCGACACTTACTGGTGAAGTGTTACCTGGCACTCAAGTGCCAGCACCTGCACCTACCCGCTGGCCCAGCCTCGAAGAAGTAGAAAAGCGCTACATACGCAAAGTGTTAGAGGCCACCGGCGGCAATAAACGGCGTACGGCTGAAGTGCTGGGTATTGCTCGACGAACGCTTTATCGTCGTTTGGAAGATAACGAGGAATAAATTAACGCAAATTGCCGGCCACTAACCAGTGAGACCGGCTATCTGTGTATATGCCGACAGGCTATACACCACATGCCAAACATGGGCACACGCTGGATTAATGCCAGTCAGTTAAGGCTGACTGGCATTACCCCCTAGCTCCATATAGCAAAGCGGCCAGCCATGTTGAGGAAGACTCAAGCAGCCGATAGCGCCGCTCAGGGCGACCGACATCGCCATAGCCAATTTCTGCATTAACCGCTTGTTCAGCCACTAAAAACTCCAAATAACGCCGCGCTGTTGAACGGCTTGCGCCCATTGCCTGCGCTACCTGCATCGCCGTTTGGGAATCATGTTCGGCTGCCAGCGACTCCACCACACGACGCAGGGTCAAACGGTCAATGCCCTTAGGCAGCGTGCGCGTAGCTTGCCGCGCAGATTCACCTGGCTGTAAGCGAGCAAGCACTTGGTCCAGCTCGTCTTGACTCATTTCAGCCCGGTTCGCCAATGCCTCTCGCTCGCGACGAAAACGTGTCAGCATTTGTGTCATACGCGCCGCTTCAATCGGTTTAATCAGATAATCAAAGACGCCACCACGCAACGCTTCGCTGATGGTTTCTACTTCGCGGGCGGCTGTCACCATGACGATATCCACATGCACATAGTCGCGGCGAATCGCCCATAGCAGCTCCAGACCCTCTACATCAGGCAAGTAAGCATCTAATAAGATGAGCTGAACAGCATCAGCATGCTGGGCCATCAGGGCTTTTGCTTCACTGCCGTTACGTGCCAGCCCCACCACATAAAAGCCGTCGCTCTGCTCAATAAAAGCCTTATGGATATCAGCAATGCGAAAATCGTCTTCGACGACCAAAATACCGTACTGCGCCGCAGACATAGTGTTTCCTCTTCCTGGCGTCGTTATTATGATTTAAGGCGTTGTGGCGACTTGGTCGCAAAGCGAACGATCCAGCACGGCAATAAAGCACGCGCCGCCTAGCTCGCTCTCTTCTAATGTCACCTCGCCGCCATGCTGACGGCACAACCGCGCGACCAGTGCTAATCCAATGCCACGATGTTTACCGGTTTTGGTAGAAAACCCATCTTGAAAGATCGACTCCGCATGCTCGCCGGGCACACCTGAGCCGTTATCCTCTACCTCAATCAACAGCTGCTCGCCCAGATCCGTAAAGAACAGGCGAACTTTCGGTGTGTCACTGTTTGGACCATTAAGCGCTGCATGACAGGCGTTATCTAATAAGTTGCCCACAACGCTAATCATGACCTCCTGCCCAGTGACCGTCAGTGGGCAAGAGAGCGAGCTCTGCTCATCAATTTCCAGCGCAACTCCCAACTCCCCTGCTCGCGTCAATTTACCCAACAAGATGCCGCTGAGTACCGCGTCAGCTACGTGACGCATTAAAAAGCTCATTTGCGCCTGGGCACGTTCGGTTTCATGATGAATCAACGCTAGCGCCTCATCAACGCGATTAAGCTGCAAGAGACCAGAAATGGTGTATAGCTTGTTGGAAAACTCGTGGGCCTGGGCACGCAGCATATCCACATCACGGCTTGCCCGGGTAAGTGCCTGAGAAAGATCAATAATTTCCCGGCGACTGCGAAATGTCGCAACGGCGCCTTCGATCTCTCCTTCGTGCAGAATGGGCACTCGATTAGCCACCACAGGATGGTCGCCCAGCCACATTTCCTGGTCAAACTCTTGCTCGCCGTGCTTTAACACCTCGATCAAGCGCGAGTTGGGCACCACCTCACGAATTGGTTGCCCCAGCAAGACCTGTTCATCCGATAGCCCTAGAAAACGGCGGGCCTGCTGATTCACTAAGGTGATCTGGCCATCGCGGTTAACCGCCAGAATACCTTCGTGGATAGATTGCAAGATGGCCTCTTTTTCCATGGCCAAGCGGGCTATTTCATAAGGTTCTAAACCAAGGATGACTTTTTTAAGGTGCTGCGACAGCCAATAGGCCCCGGCAAATCCTAGCAAAATCATCAGCGCCACTAACGCCCACCCCAGGCTGGTATAGCGAGCCACATCCATATCGACTCGTTCTAGCATAAAGCCCACCGAAACTACCCCGATGATATTACCCTCTTCATCCCAGATAGGCGTTTTGCCGCGCATGGCGGTGCCTAACGTTCCGGTAGCTTCCGATACGTATGACTGACCGTAAATCAGCACCTGATCGTTATCCCCGCCCACCATTGGCTGACCAATACGCTCAGGCACGGGGTGCGAGTAGCGAATCGACTGGGCATTCCCCACCACCACATAACGGGCACCGGTTTCATGGCGAACGCGTTCAGCAAGCGGCTGGATAATCAGCGAAGGGTCGGGGGTCGAGAAAGCATTAACAATTTGCGGCATGCCCGCGACGGTTTTGGCCACTGCCAATGCCCGTTCGCCCATTTGGTGGGTGATAATTTCTGCTTTACGGTGGTTCAGATAGGTGCCTTGCGCTAGCAACATACCCGCCAGCAGAAAGCCGACCAGCAGCATGACTTGCAGGCGAAAACTTCGCTTGTACCAGCGGCGTTTGGCACGAGTACGGCGCCAGCGCTGTAATTCGGCCAACGTACGTGGGCGTGGGGCGGTCATAAAGGAACTCACTAGGCGCGACAGCGTCATTATGGCATGCAGCGCCAAGCGGCGTTAGCCGTTGCGCTTTTTCGACTATTTACTTATTTAGCAGCCACTGATTTTGTTTTTATCGATATACTCAGCGCTTTTAAAGCGTGCATGACGAACTCTCATCCTGCAACATCGCAGCCGCTCACAAAGACCGCTACTCAGGAGGAGTTACTTGTTGAGTTTATTAAGAAATGTCTTATTAGCTAGCTTGTCGCTATGGGCAACTTCCGCCGCTGCTTATCCATTTTACGCCCCACCACCGCCACAAGATGATACGCCGGTGTTTAGCGGCGATGCCGAACTTGGTTTTACCCACCTTTCCGGCAACACCAATAGCCAAACATTGATCGGCAAGACACGGCTGACTTGGCTGACGGGGGATTTCACTCATTCGCTGCGCGGTGAAGTCCGCAATGTGAGTAAAAACGGAGAAACCAGCGCTGAGCAATATTTAGTAGCAGGCAGGGAGCGTTTTGATTTTAGCGGCCCCCACTATCTGTTTGGCTTTGCCCGCTGGGAAAAAGACCGCTTTGCCGGCTACGACCAGCAGCTTTCTGCCATTGGTGGCTATGGGAGGCAATTGCTAGCGGGTGAACAACATTCACTATCGTTAGAAGCAGGCCCTGGCTATCGTAATGACCGATTACGCGGCGCTGATAATGAGCAATTGGCAGTTGCTTATACAGCACTCGACTATCAATTTGGCTTCTCAGATTATGCGGATATCGTTCAAGAAATGTCGGTGGAATATACCCGTCAGAACACTACAGCGCGTTCATTAACGGCACTAACGGCTCGACTAAATTCACGACTTTCGCTACGCCTTTCCCATGAAATCAAACACAACTCGCAGCCGCCTGAGGATACTAGCGAACGTACTGACAGCACCACCAGCGCATCACTGCTCTATCACTGGTAGCGCGCCGCTGCTTTCCTGTCACACAAAGAAATATTTTTTATTATCAGTGGTTTACAAAAAACGCCGACCAATTGCGGCTGCCATTAACCTATTCATCATGGTGCATCTCGCTTATTTTTCGCACTATTTTTATGCAACCCTCCTCGAGCATTAGACTTTGGTCTATATACAAGATATACTGTCCACAGTTTCCTGTCCTCGCGCCATTCATTGAATGGCGCTTTTTTTTGTTTCGAAAATCGGATGCTTTTAGGCATTACGCCTACTCACGCACGGTTTAGTTAAGCTCAATGCTCTGCTTACCCATCCCCTGATTAAACATACTCCTGATTAAACATAGGTGTTCTTAATGAACCACCCTGCCAAGACAAGCGAGGGCACTATGCGGTTTTCCCTCGGCGATCCCATCGTACTGGTGCTTAGCATCGGTTTCATCGTGGCGTTTCTTGCCCTCTCCTTTTATGACATTGATCTTGTCGCCAACTCAATCAGCGCCGGCTTTGCTTGGACAGCCCTAGTGCTAGGCAGCTACTTTCAATTGTTACTGTTACTGACTTTTTTTATTGCCATTGGTCTAGCAGTTACGCCAGCGGCAAAAGCCAAGATTGGCAATCTTGATGCACCAGAAATGAGTACCTTTAAGTGGCTATCGATTATTCTGTGCACATTGCTGGCAGGAGGTGGGGTCTTCTTCGCCGCCGGAGAGCCGGTCTATCATTTTGTGGTAACGCCTCCTGCCTTTGACACCGAAGCGGGCACCGCCGAAGCCGTCTCAAGCGCCCTTGCCCAATCGTTCATGCACTGGGGCTTTTTGGCCTGGGCGGTACTTGGCTCGCTAACCGCGGTGGTGCTTGCCCACGCTCACTATGTGAAAGGCCAGCCACTGCAACCACGCACACTGCTTTACCCGGTTTTTGGCGAGCGGCTTATGCGTGGCCCGCTAGGTAGCGTGCTAGACGCTTGCTGCGTGATTGCGTTGGTAGCAGGTACTGTCGGCCCCATCGGATTTCTAGCGACTCAAGTAAGTTTTGGCTTGCATGAGCTGTTCGGTCTTCCCGACGGCTACCTCGGGCAGCTTATTATCCTTGCGGTACTAGGTTGCATTTACGTGCTCTCTTCGATGAGCGGTGTTCATAGAGGCATTCAACTACTTAGCCGCTTTAACGTACTGCTGGCACTTGCCATTGGCGCGGTGATCATCGTGTTTGGCCCTACGCTGTTTTTGGTCAACACTTATATGTCGAGCATGGGCGCTTACATTAGTAATTTTTTCACCATGGCAACCATGACCGCCGACACCGCTCCCGCTTGGTGGATGCAGTGGTGGACCGTCTTTTTCTTTGCCTGGTTTATTGGCTATGCACCGCTGATGGCGATTTTCGTGGCACGTATTTCACGCGGACGCAGTATTCGCGAAATGATTCTTGCCGTGGCGGTACTCGCCCCGATTGCGACGACCGTATGGTTCACTCTGCTGGGCGGCTCAGGCGTTTATTATCAGCTCACGGGCGTCATTGATCTGACAGAAGCACTGAATAATTTCCAGTTTGATGTCGCGACGCTTACCGTGGCCCAAGCGCTCCCCGGCGGCACCTGGATGGCACTGGCAATTTTGTTATTGACGACAATTTTTGTGGCCACCACAGGTGATTCGATGAGTTATGCCATTGCCGTAGTGGGGGCTGGCCATGATGACCCAAGCCCATACGTACGTGCTTTCTGGGGGATTGCCATGGCGCTAATGGCGGCGGTGCTGCTGTATATGGGAGCAGGGCAAATTGGTGCCTTACAGCAATTTATCGTGATTACCGCGATTCCCGTTTCACTGATTTTACTGCCATCGCTGTGGAATGGCCCCCAGGCAGCCTATGCCATGGCGCGCGAACAGGGCATTATCGAGTAACGGTTGATAGTCCTTATGCGGCCCTGATGTTATAGCTCTGATGTTATAGCCCTAATGTTATAGACCTTCCAGCAGGCGCAGAATCATCTGCGGCTGCTGGTTGGCTTGAGCCAAAATAGCGATACCGACCTGCTGCAGAATTTGCGCGTGAATTAGATTAGAAATTTCACGGGCATAATCCGCGTCTTGGATGCGCGACTGAGCAGCAGACGTATTAATAATGTTGGTATTGAGTCCATCGATCACACTTTCGAAGCGATTTTGTACCGCGCCTAAATAACTCCGCTGGCGATCCACCTGTTTAATGGCGCCATCTAGCGCCTTAAGCGGGTTATCCGTTGCGTTGCCATCATCTAAAACACTAAAGCTTTCCAGCCCCAATGCCTGCCTATTCATGGCTGCTAAGCGCACCGCAATGCTATCGCCATCGTTAGCACCCACCTGAATATTTACCTCTTTGCTACTATCAAACAAGCCAATGCCGTTGAAGTTACTCTGTTCGGCAAGACGATCAATCTCATCTAGGCGCTGATTGATCTCATTTTGAATTGAGTCAAGATCATCGGGAGCATTAGTGCCGTTAGCCGCTTGAACACTCAATTCACGAATACGCTGCAAGTTATCGTTAATTTGATTGAGCGAACCCTCTGCTGTTTGCACCATGGAAATGCCGTCATTGGTATTGCGAATGGCTTGCTCCATACCACGCAGCTGAGCCCCCATGCGATTGGCAATCGCCTGACCTGCCGGGTCATCCTTGGCACTATTGATACGTAGCCCAGAAGAAAGACGCTCCATAGCGGTCTGCATCGATTGCTGACTGCTACGCAGATTATTCTGCACGATAAGAGACATCAGATTGGTGTTTAGGCTTAGCAACGCTCGTCTCCGAGGCAGGTCAGCCTGCCCAACAGTAGGAGGCTACACTGCTATTATCGGCCGCAACGCAAAAATCATGAGCATGCTCGTTGTTTAAGTGTCCGGCGGCTGGCAGCCAGCACTTCATCTACCGGGCGACGCACGTAGCTATGCTGGTAGTACCCCTCATCGATGACTTCGCCATCCCACGCCACAATATCCAAGTCCATGGTTCTCGGCCCTGATTTAATCGGGCCTCGCACACGTCCGAGACGATTTTCCACCTCTTTTAAGTAAGCGCGAAAAGCGTCGTGATCAAGAGATGTACGCACAAGTAAGGCTGCATTCAGGAAGTCCGGCTGGTGTTGGTAGCCAACCGGCGTTGTGCGAATCGCTTCTGAGCTGGCTATCAGCTCACACTCGCTGCGCAAAATAGTCAGTGCTTCGTGAAAGTGGTGTTCCGGCTCAATATTGGTACCGAGAGAGATTAAGCATTCATGGAGGGGCGTATCTGGCGTAGTGTTTAACGATGAGAGTGGCATAGCTGCATCCTAATCTTGTAGACCCTACTTTAGAAACCCGGCGCTTAGCGTCAAAATTCGAAGGCGGCTGTCAGGTCATATTGATGATACGTAAGATTAGCTTGCCTGCTATTTTGTTCAAGCTATGTACAAGATATTGACAAACGCTACGCTCACGCAGAAAGTCATACTCAACGCTAACGTTAATCCACTTGGGGAACTTGCATGAGTTCATCAGCTGCACTGATCACTGGCGGCGCAACACGTTTGGGACGCTATTTCGCCGAAGCCCTAGCGGCTAAGGGCTATGATATTGCCTTACATGTGAATAGCTCACGGGGTGAAGCCGAAGACGTTGCCAAGACGATTCGCGCCAAAGGACAGCGCTGCGAAATACTGCCATGCAATTTCCTGAGCGACTCTCTTGAAGAACTTGTGACAGCCGCCAAACAACACTTCCCAAACTTAAATGTGCTTCTTAATAGCGCCTCTGCATATGAACCTGCTCCCATTTCAGGCACCGACATGGCCATGCTGGAAACGCAGTTTAGGGTCAATATGTTTACACCGTTGCTGCTCACACGTTACTTTGCAGACGCCGTCGATAGAGGCCAGGTCATTAATATTATTGATAATAAAGTGGCCTATCACCAGTACCCGTATGCCGCGTATCTATTATCGAAAAAGAGCCTTTCTGATATGACGCGTATGGCAGCGCTAGAGTTTGCACCACGCCTGCGTATTAATGGTATTGCTCCCGGCGTGGTACTGCCCGCTTCTCAACGCACCAGCGACTATATTCAGTGGCGAATTGAAGGTATACCCGTTAAGCACCAGGGTGATCCCGCCCACCTTGTACAAGCGTTGCACTATTTATTAGACAATGAGTTTGTTGCTGGGCAAATTCTATTTGTCGATGGGGGTGAGTCGATCAACCTTGAAGGGCAACATTCCGAAAACTATCCAGGCTGAAAGCATTCCAACCTATCTTTCAAATCTATCTTTAAAACTTATCTTTAAAACCTGTCTTTAAAATCTGTCTTTAACGCCCTCTTACGCCATACGCTGCCGATGCTTATTAAGTCATTCGGCAGCTTTTCGTTGACGGTACGTTAAGCCCTGCACGATTTAATCAAAGGTCACATTTCCCACCTTCCATGGACAGAAGAGTTGTCTGTAGACTCGTGAAAGTCGCCTTATTTCAGCTGGCATGCAACCCATCTAGGCGACTATTCCAACAATAAAAAGGAAATTCTCATGGAAAAACTCGCGCAACGACTGGGGCTGCGCACGGACCCCACCATTTTTTTTACTTCGGCTGGCTTGATGGTGCTGTTTCTTGTCGCACTCATTATTGCCCCCGAGACGATCGGAAGCATTTTTGCTGCTGGCCGCAGTTGGGTGGTTACCAATCTTGGCTGGTTCTTTATCTTTGGGGTTAGTTTCTGGCTGGTTTTCCTACTGTGGATAGCACTCAGCCGTTACGGCAATATTCGCTTGGGCGACGAAGACGATCGGCCGGAGTACGGCAATATTTCCTGGTTCACGATGCTGTTTGCCGGTGGTATTGGCACAGTGTTGATGTTTTGGGGGGTGGCCGAGCCGGTCTTTCATTTTGCCAACCCGCCTCATGGCGATATTGAGCCACATACGGTAGAAGCCGCTCGTGAAGCGATGGGCTTTTCGCTTTACCACTTGGGCTTGCATACCTGGACCATTTTCACCCTGCCAGGGCTAGCCTTTGCCTACTTTATTTACCGCTACGACCTCCCTGTACGCGTCAGCTCAGTGTTCTATCCGCTGCTCAAGGAGCGTATCTACGGCCCAATCGGTAAAACGATCGATATCTTTGCGGTACTCGGAACGCTGTTTGGGGTGGCCGTTTCTATCGGGCTAGGTACCTCTCAAATTAATGCAGGGCTAAGCGAACTTTTTGGCGTTGCTGATAGCGTGACCACTAAAGTCATTATCATCATCGTGTTAACGGCAGTCGCAGTAGCCTCCATTGCAGGCGGGCTGGATAAAGGCGTGAAGCTGCTTTCCAACATCAATATCGGCATGGCCGTAGGGTTGATGTTGTTTGTCTTGTTTACCGGTTCGACCGTCTTTCTTCTGCGCGGCATTATCGAAACGCTCGGCATTTATATTTCCAACATCGTGCCGTTGTCGTTCTGGAACGACACGCTAGCGCAATATACCCGTGAAGAAGGCAGCTGGGGCTGGCAGGGTAACTGGACGGTCTTTTACTGGGCCTGGACAGTGACGTGGTCTCCCTTTATCGGCTTGTTTGTTGCTCGTATTTCCAAAGGTCGTACCATCCGTGAGTTTGTCCTTGGTGTGCTGTTTGCACCTTCTGTGTTTACGCTGGTGTGGTTTGCTATTTTTGGCTGGTCGGCCATGGAAATCGATGGTATCGGCGCGGCCGCTCGCGAACAGCTGGGCGACCAGGCCGGTATGATGACGGCCGCTGTCATGGAGAGCGTGCCCTTAGCAATGTTTGCGTTCTTTGAGAACTTCCCCGCTGCTACGCTGATTCAAGGGCTTGCCGTCGTTATCGTGGCAATCTTCTTTGCTACTTCGTCGGACTCCGCGTCGCTGGTCATCGACCTACTGTGTACCGGTGATACGGACCCCGGCCCAATTCATCAGCGGGTATTCTGGGGCGTCTCGGAAGGTGCCGTTGCAGCCATGCTGATCGTACTCGCAGGGGATGCGGGACTAGTAGCGCTACAGCAAGTGATTACCGTCATCGGTCTGCCTATCTTTATCATGGTCTTCGCCATGGTCTTTGCACTGATGAAGGCGCTGATGAAGGAGAAGATCAAAATCGTACGCCCCAAAGGAGCGCCCGAACTGGATAACCTATAAAGGGTTCTAACGTTCTGACGAATATGAATTACAGCGGATGTTTCAACAACAGTGCCGCCCTTTTGGGCGGCACTGTTGTTTAGTTAGCCGTTGTCAATAACCGGCATTCTATTACACACCGTCTACATCACCATGATCAGGTTTTAGATGATCAGACTCATTGGTGTCCTGAACTGACTGATTGGATAGCTGTTCGCTTTCCTGATGGATTGGCGATGTTTCTACCTTTTTACGTTCAGCGGTGGAGTCCAACACGCGCACATTGGCGGGCGGTGTTTTGCCACCTTTCGTTTCACCAAAATAGAGCGTGGTATGCGGGAATGGAATCTCGATACCTGCTGCATCAAAGCGCAACTTCACTAAACGGTTATAGGCACGCCCAACACCCCACTGATCGCCCGGCGTCGTCTTGATCACCACACGAATATTGACAGAGCTGTCGGCCAACGCGGTAACGCCTGCCACTGTCAGGTCAGCCAGCAGTTTATGGCTGTGCTCCTCGCTCTCCTTCAGGTCTTCGAACGCCAACTGCAGCTGCTCAATTGCTTCATCGATGCTCTCGTTATAGCCGATACCGTATTCACCGACGTGGTTACCGTACTCACGCATATAGTTCGACACAGTATCAACGCTGGAGAACGGCACGATATGATAAGTGCCAGACAAATCACGTATCCCTACCGAACGAATACTTAATCGCTCAGCGGTACCAGTGATACCGCCTACCGTTACCACATCACCGGTGTTCATGGCGTTCTCTACCTGAATAAAGATACCGGTAATAACATCCTGAACCAGTTTTTGAGCACCAAAACCAATCGCTAAACCCAGCACACCGGCACCAGCAATGAGCGGCCCGATATTAATGCCTATTTCCGACAACACGATCATGCCGGTAATTGTCACCATGGCAATCACTAAGGCATTACGGAACAGGCTCAACAGCGTTTTAGCACGCGCAGAGGGTTCGCCATGGCCGGTTTCTGGGTTGAGCTTATGCTCAATCAGGCTTGCTAGCCCCAGCCACACACCGAACGCAACGATCAAGATTATGGCGACGCTGGTAAGTTTCCCGACGAGGTTCGCGCCACGTTCGGAGGCGTACCATGCCGCTAGGTTAAACACTCCCCAGGCATCCAAGACGACCATAACGACCGCTATTAATAGCACGGTACGCAGCACACGCAGGGCATTGGGCACATAGCTATTTAAGCGCACTTCCAGCATCGGCAGTTTGCGACGCAGATCATCGGATAGCCGAATACGCCGGCCAATCGTTTGCGTAAGGAACGCCGAGCTCAACAGCCCGATGACCACGGCGGCCAATGTTTTCAAGGTGGCAAACAGCACAAACGGCAATGCATCCCCAGGGCGTAACAAGGTAAGCACAAACACCATCAGGAAGTAGAGCAACGCAAACAAGTGCCAGGTTCGAGCAAACAAGCGCAGCGACACGCGACTAGCGGTCATCGTCGCTCGCGCTGCCATCTGGTTAAGATTGTCACGCAGGCGTACACGGTTTTTAAGCACGACGCCAACCGCGTAGATGAAGGCCAGCAACATAATAAAGGTGCCGACGGCTTGGCCTAGGGTTGCCGCGATATAGAAATTAACCAGCGGCACGACCACCATCAAGCCATAGCCGACCATGCCAATTAAACGCGCTAACCAGCGATTCCAGTAGGACGCTTCTTTTGCTGAAATAGGTAACAAGCGCAGCCCTTCATAGCGTGAAGAGAACAGCATACGCATACCGGCTTTCAGCAGTTCAATCACCAAGAAGGCGTTTAGAAATAGTGAAGCGCGGGTAGAAAGTTCGCCTGTTTCCCCCACCGCAAACGCCGCCACCAAGTTACCGCCAACGTAAGCAAAAGCAACCAACAACACATCTACGACGGCAGCAATAGCGACACATAACACCAAACGCAGCACGGGCGTTAAACCACTGCCCTGCTGAGACCAGCCGCTGATTTTAGTAAATAACGGTTTAGCCAAACGGCGGCAAAGCAAAAATATCGCGAACGTCGCAACAATCACGATACCCAAATTAATTGCCGCACTAACAAACGCGGCCATGTCGAACGAGCTAGCGCCTTGGCCGGTAAATAGGTCGCCCACCACGGCCACTGCCTGCTCTATCTGTCCGCCAACATCACCAACCACACGACTGGTTAGCTCTGCAAGCTGACGGGGCAGTGATACATCCTCAGGGGCAAGGTCACTCCCCTGGGCGGCTGCTTCCGGTGATAACTCACTAGTCAGTTCATTGGGTAACACTGACGCTTGATTTCGCAGCAGCTCAATCAGTTCTTGGCGCGCTTGCTCATCTTCCAGCAGATCGGCAAGTGCCGAATAAGAGGGCTGCTCCTCTGCGTTAGCGGTGTCTTCGCTTCCCGCACTCAACGTCGTTTGAGCGAGTGCAGGCGTTGTCAGAAAGGCGAATAGCATCAATAACCAGACGCCTAGCCAGGGGAATAAACGTAATGGCGTCACACCTAAACCTCCCTTTGGATGAATCTTTCACTCAATGTCATTGCTAACTCTTTTATGCACATCGTTTCATGCACATCATAGTGCACGCTATTCATATTGCACTCTCGGCGAGTGCAAGATTTGTATAATTGATAAACAGGGTAACATGAGAAAAAGAGCGTGGCTCGCCACTCGCCGCGTCAATATTTGTGACATCAACGCGAGTTAAGCTGGCATCATCTGTCGATTTATCCGCACAGCGGCGCCAGCCATTGGTGGGCTAGCGCCAACAACAGTGCATAGCGCGCCCCTTTGGCCACCACAATCCAGAGCAACGCACGCCACCAGGGCAATCTAAAGATACCTGCGAGTACAGTAAGGGGGTCACCCAGAACGGGTGCCCACGAAAGCAGCAAGCTAACTTCACCAAAACGTTTGTACCAACGCTCTGCGCGCGCTAATCCAGTGGGTGACGCGGGGAACCAGCGACGATGTTGAAACTGGCGGGCATAACGTCCCAGCGCCACATTGACCATACTGCCCAGGGTGTTGCCAGCGGTGGCGACGAGCCAGAGCCCAACCGCGGGCTCGCCTAAGCACCACAACCGTGCCAGCCACACCTCTGAGCCGCCAGGCAGTAAGGTGGCGCTAGCCAACGCCACCCAGAATAGGCTAAACATAATGAGTGCCGTCTTTGTCAGTCACTGCAGGTGCGCAAAGCGCCGCTTATCGGGGCAGTTGGCCACCCAGCTGAAGGGTGATTTCGTCGGCGATGGTGCGCACTAACGCACCTAGTGCCAATAGGCGCTCTTCAGGAATACGCGCCATGGGTCCAGAGACTGAAATAGCCGCCAGCGGTGTGCCATGCTCATCGTGAATACAGGCGGCCACGCAGTGTAAACCCACCGCATGCTCCTCGCGGTCGCAGGCAAATCCCTGAGCACGAATAGTCGCCATTTCGATCAACAGCTCATCGGATTGATGCAGGGTATTTTCAGTCACTCGGGCAAGGTCGTAACCTTTAAGCAGCGCGGTACGCTCGTCTTCACTCATCCAAGCCAGTAGGGCTTTGCCCACCCCAGAAGCATGCAGCGGCGCCCGCGAGCCTAGACGAGTAATCATCCGCATCATCTGCGGCGACTCATGCTGGGCAAGAAAGACCGCCGTCGCACCATCCCGAATCCCCAGATTCGCCGTTTCCCCCGTTTCTGCGGTTAAACGGCGTAAAAAGGGCCGACTTTGGGCGACGACATCACGCGCTTCTAAAAAGCTATTACCAATGCGGAAGGTTTTAACATCAATGCGCCAAAGTCCCTGCTCACTCTCTTGCGTCACGAACCCCTGGCTTTGTAGCGCTTGTAACAATCGGTGAGTGGTGGATGGCGCGAGATCAGCCATTTCCGCCAACTCCGATAAAGCTAACCCTAATGGGCTTGCCGACAAATGCTCTAACAGCGTGAGGCCACGTACTAATGATTGGCTGTGCCCACCGCTCGCCTTGGTGGCCCCCGCCGGACGTCCGACTGACCTACGCTTTACGTCACTCACCTTACTTTCTCCTGAAAGCGCCTCTCCTGAAGGCATAAAGTGAGGGAGGATAACGCGCCAGCGGGGCCGCTGTCGCGTTTACGGAAACAAATTCCACCAATGATATCTCAAGCGTTGCTAGCGATGGCGCCACTGGGGTGGGCGCTTGGCGATGAAGGCATCAATACCCTCAGCTGCATCATCTGCCAACATGTTGCACGCCATGGTTTCGCCAGCAAACGCATAGGCTTCCTCTAACGGCATCGCTAGCTGCCGTGCGAACATGGCTTTGCCAGTGCGCACCGCCACTGCGCTCTTGGCGCAGATGCTCGCAGTGAGTTCGCCCACGGCACTATCGAGTTCGCTCTCTTCGGCAACCCGGTTAATAAGCCCCCAGTCCGCGGCCTGAGAGGCACTGATGAATTCTCCGGTCAGCAACATTTCCATCGCCCGCTTTCGCGACACATTACGCGACAGTGCTACTGCAGGTGTCGAACAGAAAAGCCCCACATTGATTCCTGATACGGCAAATCGGGCATTGCTAGCTGCCACAGCCAAATCACAGCTAGCGACGAGCTGGCAGCCAGCGGCCGTCGCAATGCCCTGAACTTTAGCAATCACAGGGACAGGCAAGTTAACGATGCTCTGCATCACCGCGCCACAGCGAGCAAACAGTGTTTGGTAGTAGGCTTTATCAGGGTTCGCACGCATCTGCTTTAAGTCATGCCCTGCGCAAAATGCCTTGCCGTTCGCAGCCAACACCACGCAGCGCACATGCTCATCCTGGGCAATGTCATCAAGCGCACGTTGCAGCGCCGTCAACATATCCTCAGACAATGCATTAAAGCGTTCAGGCTGGTTTAACGTAAGGGTCGTTACCCCTTGATAATCAGTGCGTTGCAGAAGTTCTGAAGACGCCAGTGGCGCATCTGAAGAGGCAGACATAGAAAGCTCCTAGACAGTCGAGAGTTGCTCAGTCTAGCGCGTACAAAGGCTAATGTTGGCGAGATACGACCAAAGAGGCCTCCTGAAGAGCAGGAGGCCTCGTGAGTTACGTGTTTGCGCGGTTGCCCTTGCGCTGGTTATAGCCTAGAGGATGGGGTTCACCACGGGCCTTAGCCAGTTCGATTTGGCGTTGACGCTCTCGGGCGGCAGCGCGGGTTTTTTCGGGGAGTGAGTCGATGCAGTGAGGGCAGCTGATGCCCGGCTCGTAGGCCGATGACTGCATATCATCAAGCGAAATAGGCATACGGCAAGCGTGGCACTGCTCATGCTCACCTTCGCTAAGGTCGTGGCGCACGGTGACGCGGTTATCAAACACGAAACACTCACCACGCCATAAGGACTGCTCTTCCGGGACCTTTTCGAGGTAGTTCAGCACACCGCCTTTAAGATGATAGACCTCTTCAAAGCCCTCTTTCAGCATAAAGCTGGAGGCCTTTTCACAACGGATGCCACCGGTGCAAAACATCGCGACTTTCTTGTGCTTTTCTGGGTTGTAGTGCTCACGCACGTACTCAGGAAACTCACGGAAGGTGGTCGTTTTCGGGTCAATCGCCCGCTCAAAGCTACCAATCGCCACTTCGTAATCATTGCGGGTATCAATCACCAGCACGTCCGGGTCGGAGATCACGTCATTCCAATTTTCCGGCTCCACGTAGGTGCCAACGGTGTCGTTAGGATCAATATCCGGCACGCCCAGGGTGACGATCTCTTTTTTCAGTTTCACCTTAGTACGGTAAAACGGCGTTTCGTCACAGTAGGACTCTTTGTGGTCGATATCGCTTAAGCGAGGGTCGGCGGTCAGCCAGGCCAGCAGGGCATCAATGCCTTCGCGAGTGCCCGCCACGGTGCCGTTAATGCCTTCTTTAGCCAACAGCAGCGTGCCTTTAACGTTGTTATCGACCATTGTCTGACGCAGTGGCTCACGCAGGGCTTCAAAGTCGTTCAGAGTGACAAACTTATACAGTGCCGCGACCACAATGGGCGGCATTTGGGTGGTTTCCGTCATGGAATACTCCTGGTAGTCGCCCTCGCAAAGGGCGGACCGGGTAAATAAACGCGCATAGTTTAGCAAACAATTCAGGCAAAGTGCTGCTCTGCCTGACAATGACTAGGGCGCGCTGAGCAATCGTCGATTTATTCGATCTGACCATCTAAAAAGCTTCACCCCACGCGCCCGTCGAGCGGGCGTATATTGGTGTTATTCCTACGACGTTTTCGGAGAACACCATGCACATCCGTCGTTCTAACGAGCGAGGCTATGCCGACCACGGCTGGCTGCGCTCTTTCCACACCTTTTCGTTCGCCAACTATGTGGACCCTAACCATATGGGATTCCGCGCGCTGCGGGTAATTAATGAGGATCGAGTCACCGGCGGCCAAGGTTTTGGCGCCCATCCCCACCAGGATATGGAGATCATCTCCTACGTGCTGGAAGGGGAAATGGAGCATAAGGACAATATGGGCAACGGCGAGGTCATGCGCCCAGGCGATGTACAGCGTATGTCCGCAGGTACTGGCGTATTGCACAGCGAGTTTAATCATTCAAAAGAGAACGGGCTGCATTTCCTGCAGATTTGGATCGAGCCGGCCAAACGCGGCATTGCCCCTAGTTATGAGCAGAAAGCCTTTCCAACCGCTGAACGCCAGGGACAGTGGCGCTTAGTCGCTTCTCAAGATGGTCGCGAAGGCTCGGTGAGCGTTAACCAAGACGTTAACCTTTACGCTGGCTTGTTCGACGCTGGCGAGCAGGCGGCGGCCCCACCATCACGCTATGCCTGGTTGCATGTGGTAAAAGGCACGATTGACGTTAACGGCGAAACCCTTGGCTCTGGAGATGCCGCCGCCTTTCAACCGGGTGAAACATTTAGCCTAACCGGCGGACAAGCAGCCGAAGTGCTGCTGTTTGATCTAGCCTAGCGCAACCTCAGCCCTGAAACGAAAACGGCCCCGAAAGTAGGTAATGCCATATTCCCGCTAAGGGCATGCGGGAATGACGAAGTGGCGGGGCATGCGGGAATGACGAGGGCGGCTCGGAAGGCTGGGGTCGAGTCATCGTCAGGCTCTTATTAAACAAAAAACCCAGCCCATCGGCTAATACCAGTCATTTAAGGCTGACTGGCATTACCCCCTAGCTCCATATGGCAAAGCGGCCACCTCCCAAAGCGTGCACCGCGCGTCATTCCTGAGTCACCACACCGTCATTCCCAAGTCACCGCACCGTCATTCCTGAGGCACCGCACCGTCATTCCCAATTCACCGCACCGTCATTCCCGAGTGGGGTTATCGGGAATCCACCTTGACCTTGGCCTGCAGCAGCCCCAAATCCTAGGTCAACATGGATTCCCGCTAAGGGCATGCGGGAATGACGAAGTGGCGGGGCACGCGGGAATGACGCGGGCGGCTCGGAGTACTGGGGTCGAGTCATCGTCAGGCATTTATTAAACAAAAAACCCAGTCCATCGGCTAATACCAGTCATTTAAGGCTGACTGGCATTACCCCCTAGCTCCATATGGCAAAGCGGCCACCTCCCAAAGCGTGCACCGCGCGTCATTCCTGAGTCACCACACCGTCATTCCCAAGTCACCGCACCGTCATTCCTGAGGCACCGCACCGTCATTCCCAATTCACCGCACCGTCATTCCCGAGTGGGGTTATCGGGAATCCACCTTGACCTTGGCCTGCAGCAGCCCCAAATCCCAGGTCAACATGGATTCCCGCTAAGGGCCTGCGGGAATGACGAAGTGGCGGGGCATGCTGGAATGACGAGGGCGGCTCGGAGTACTGGGGTCGAGTCATCGTCAGGCACTTATCAAACAAAGCAAATCGGCGGTTTTTTTGCGTTCAGAAAGAAAAAAGCCAGCCAGCCTTGCCACAAAAAAACCCCGCTGGCGCGGGGGAAAAGGATGATAAACCGTGTGGAGCAGCCGCAGGGAACAGACAGCTGGGTCGGCTTATCATCGTAGGGAGCGTTAACGATTACTGGCCGCTATTCATCTCATCGTCATTCTCATCAGCACCTGGCATCGGGTCAGTACCTTCACCAAATCCTGGGGTTTCTTCAGGATCTTCTGGATTGCTAGCCTCTTCATTGGGCATAGATCCTTCGCCGGTCATAGACTCTTCACCGGGCATAGGTTCTTGTGATGCCGCTGCTTCATCACTTAGTCCAGGATCGCCCATGGCGGAGTCATCTGACGCTGCAGGCTCATCGTTCATCATGGGGTCAGAAGTAGTATCCGATGCGGTAGCATCACTTGCAGTAGTTGCCTGTTCAGTAGAGGAAGTCGCATCTTGTTCCATCGTTTCTGGCTGTTCGGCAGGCGGCATGGGTTCTTCATCGCTACCACAACCAGCAAGGGCTAATGTGCTAACGGTAGCTGCTAACATGCACAATGTAAGAACACGGGGGCGTTTGGTAACTTGATTATCCATTAGTCTTACCTTCCTTCTAGCCAAAATATCGATTAACTGCTTAATCTACTGCATAGCTCATACCAAAAAACCAAAAAATATAATTTTTTTATAAAAATCAAAATCTTATAAAAAACACCAGATTAATTCTATGTCCAGAAAATTGTTGCTAAGGGTTAAAACTGACACATGTGACACCTTTTGACGTTTAGCGGAGGAGGCGTTGTGACACACCCTGCCCACTTATGTATAATAAATATTAATAAATAACTAAACCAAAACTTAAATTCTAATTATGAACCGTTTTGTGTCGCTGTTTGCAGGGAAAGCCATCTGGTACCAGAAAGCGAGCTGAGCAACGACACAAGGCTGCTCATTCACGCAAAAGGCATCGCTGATGGACGAGACACGCCCTGTCAAAATTCAGGTTCGCGGCTTAAGCAAGGTATTTGGCAAGCAGCCGAAAAAAGCCCTTGAACTTCGTGACCAAGGTTTAAAACGCCCTGAAATTCTTGAGAAAACTGGTCAAACGTTAGGCCTTTCAAACATCTCATTCGATGTCTATGAAGGCGAACTGCTCGTCATTATGGGGCTTTCTGGTTCTGGCAAGTCAACGTTAATTCGGTGTTTGAACCGCCTGATTGATACCACCGAAGGCGAAATAATCATTGATGGCGAGAATATTCCCACGTTAAGCGAAAAGGCACTGTTAGAGTGTCGCCGCCGCCACTTTTCTATGGTTTTTCAAAACTTTGCACTGTTCCCACACCGTACTGTACGCCAAAACGCCGAGTTCGGGCTTGAAATCCGCGGTGTCGATAAAGCTGAGCGTAAGCAAATTGCCCAAAACGCGCTAACCCAAGTGGGGCTAGATGGCTGGGAAGAGGCTTATCCGAATCAACTTTCCGGTGGTATGCAACAGCGTGTCGGCCTAGCCCGCGCCCTAGCGAATGATTCCACCGTGCTATTAATGGATGAAGCCTTTTCAGCGCTGGACCCTTTAATCCGCAAGGATATGCAGCAAGAGCTGTTGCAACTGCAATCTAAAATGCAGAAAACAACCGTCTTCATTACCCATGATTTAGATGAAGCGCTCAATATTGGTGATCGCATCGTGCTGCTTAAAGATGGCGAAGTCGTTCAGATTGGTACACCTGAAGAAATATTAACCCAACCTGCTGATGACTATGTGCGCCGCTTTATCGAAGGTGTCGATCGTTCGCGTGTATTAACCGCCGAGAGCGCCATGCGCCCCGTGCGCTCTACCGCCCGCGAAAGCGACGGCCCGCGCACTGCACTACATCGTATGCGTGACCACAGTATTGATTCAATTTATGTCACTGATCGTGACCGCCGCCTCATCGGCCTGTTAGAGGCCGATGAGGCGAGCAAGGCGATTGATGCCAAGTCAGATACTATTATTGATCACCTGACTCAAGACTTCCGCAAAGTCCCCCCAGAGGAACCCCTGCAAAACCTGTTCGCTATGTTTAGCGATAAAAGCTTTCCCATCGCCGTCATTGACGAGCAGCGGCGGTTGCTAGGCGTCGTTGTGAAGGGCGCAGTACTGGATGAATTAGCACGGGCAGGAGAACAGTAATGGATATTCCAAGCATCCCCCTTGGCGATTGGATCGAAAGTGGCCTGACCTGGTTGACCAGCGAATATTCAGCCGTCACCCGGGCAATTTCCCGCTTTACTCAAACCGGCATTGATGTTTTGAACGATAGCTTGATGTGGCTACCTGAGTGGGCGCTACTTGGGTTAATCGCCCTACTCTGCTGGAAGCTAGCGGGTGCTCGCTTAGCGATTGGTTCAGTCGCCGGGCTAGCCTTGATTTGGAATCTGGGTCTCTGGAACCCGATGATTGAGACGCTCACGCTGGTGGTTTTCGCAACCCTGGTTGCCGTGGTTATCGCATTGCCTGTCGGCATTGCTGCGGCATTGTCTAATCGGCTGTACCGATTGATCATGCCGATATTGGACTTTATGCAGACCATGCCTGCCTTTGTTTACCTGATACCAGCCATTCCGTTTTTCGGCATTGGTTCTGTATCCGCCATTTTTGCAACGGTAATTTTCTCGATGCCGCCGGCGATTCGCTTCACAACGTTAGGTATTCGCCAGGTGCCGGTTGAGCTTATTGAAGCCGCCGATGCCTATGGCGCAACGCGCAGCCAAAAACTTTTCAAAGTTCAGCTTCCGCTCTCGCTACCTACGGTGATGGCGGGTATTAACCAGACCATTATGCTGGCACTTTCGATGGTGGTTATCGCCGCTATGATTGGTGCAGATGGCCTGGGTAGCGAAGTGTGGCGCGCTATTCAGCGACTACGCCCCGGTGATGGCTTTGAAGCGGGTATTGCCGTGGTCATTCTGGCCATGCTACTTGACCGTTTAACTCAGTCACTACGGAAAACGCGCCGCTCACAGTGAACCAAGCTATGAAAGGTCACGCAGACAATCACACTGCGTTGACCGGTCTTCTTGATGAACGCTTTTTACATGTGCATGCTGGTCGTATCTTCGAATTCTTAATTTAAGTGCATCTGATAGCATACTTACTACGGTTGTGGCGCTTACTCACCCTATTGATAACTGCCAACAACTGTTTCCCCAAGGAGCAAGTGAATGAAAACTCGTACGTTGAATCACCGGATCCGCCTCGCCTCATTAGCCCTCATTGCTGGCACTGGCATTGCCGCTGGAAGTCTGGCCCACGCCCAAGACCAGGGCACTATCAACCTTGCCTATGTTGAATGGTCGTCTGAAGTAGCCTCTACCAACGTCGTCGCTGCTGTATTAGAGCAAGCTGGTTTCGATGTTGAACTAACGTCACTTTCTGCCGCCGCTATGTTCCAGGCACTTTCCACTGGCGACGCCGATGCCATCGTCGCCGCTTGGCTACCCACGACTCACGCTGACTACATGGAGCGTGTAGGTGACAATATTGAAGATCTCGGCATGAACTTGGATGGCACCAAGCTGGGATTGGTAGTACCGGCTTATACAGATGTCGATTCTATTGCCGACCTAAACGACAACGCCGACAGCTTTAACGGCGAGATCATTGGTATTGACCCCGGTGCAGGCCTAATGGCGCTGTCCGAAGAGGTCGTGGATACCTATGACCTCGGGCTGCGCCTGCGTAGCGGTAGCGGTGCCACCATGACCGCAGCGCTTTCAAGCGCGATTAACAATGAGGAAGATGTTGTGGTGACTGGCTGGACACCACACTGGATGTTTGCCCGCTTCGACCTGAAATACCTCGAAGACCCGGAAAATGTCTATGGCGGTGCTGAGCAGATTCACACGGTGGTGCGCCAAGACCTAAAAGATGACATGCCAGAAGCCTACGCCATCCTTGACGCCTTCGAGTGGACGCCCGAGCAGATGGGTGAGGTCATGCTGATGAACCAGGAAGATGGCAGCGACCCCTACGAAAATGCTAAGCAGTGGGTTGAAGATAATCAAGATGTAGTCGAGCTGTGGCTAAGTAACTAATGTTGTCTTGGCTAAATCCAGTTTATTAGTAGAATGATTAATGAGCTGAAGTTGCACTTCGCTTCAGCTCATTTGTTTAAACCCACTGTTTTCAAACAACAATATAGCTTTAATTAGTACGGTAAACCCATGCTAAATGGAGCCATATGAGGAGCGTACTGTGTTTAAGAACATTATGGTACCAGTCGATCTTGCTCATCTAGAGCTACTGGAGCCTGCCTTAAGCGTAGTGGCAGACATTGCTAAGCGATATGACGCTCATATCATCTACGTTGGCGTTACCGCAAATACACCTACAAGCGTTGCCCGCACTCCCCAAGAGTACGAGCAAAAACTTGAAGCTTTTGCCCACGAGCGACATAAAGTGCACGGTCAACCGGTAAGTATTAGGGTTTACAGCTCGACGGATCCCATTGCTAATGTGGACAAGCAGCTTGTTGATGCAGTGGAGGAAACGGGGGCTGATTTGGTGGTAATGGCAACACATTTACCCCGCCACCTGGACATTATTATGCCGTCCCATGGCGGCAAAGTAGCCACCCACACAGACGTCTCCGTTTTCCTGATTCGAGTGACCCAATAAACGCGCTCTTGCGTTGTAGAAGCAATGCGTTGACAACTCGCGCTTAACAGCGCGCACTTTTAATAATGATGGGAGCAAATTTGTGGATAAAAAACCGCAAAATCGACCACCTGAAGAGCCAGTATCAGAGGGCATACCCGCCCCTGACGGCCCAGCGAATCTAATAGATACCGATTACGTTATCGGTCAAGACAACATCACTACCACCAGGATGGGGGTGAGCCTTGATCTACATGGCAAGGTGTTCACCATTTCATCGATTGTGGTGCTTCTGTTTGTCGTATTAACCCTCGCGCTACAAGACACTATCGCACCGGTGTATGACGCCATTTTTAGTTTCTTGACCGGTAATTTAGCGTGGTTCTTTATACTTGCCGCCAATGTTTTCGTTATTCTGTGTCTTGGGTTAATTGTTTCGCCACTCGGTAAAATTCGCATCGGCGGCGCTGATGCAAAGCCCGATTTTACCTATGTGGGCTGGTTTTCAATGCTATTTGCTGCGGGCATGGGCATCGGCCTGATGTTCTTTGGCGTTAACGAGCCATTGACCCACTTTGGTACCTCTTTTGATGGAGGTAGCTGGGCACCATTAGCGGGTGCGGAGGGCGATGCTGCAGGCGCAGCTGCGCTGGGTATGGCAGCGACTATCTTTCATTGGGGCCTTCACCCCTGGGCGATTTACGCAGTAGTAGCGCTGTCACTTGCCTTATTTTCGTTCAACAAAGGGCTACCGCTGTCTATGCGCTCGGTATTCTACCCAATTCTGGGTGAGCGCGTCTGGGGTTGGCCGGGGCATTTAATCGACATTCTGGCGGTCTTTGCCACGCTGTTTGGCCTAGCGACATCGCTTGGTTTGGGGGCGACTCAAGCAGCGGCAGGGTTAACCTACTTGTTTGGCGCACCAGAAAGCGATATCACGATGATTCTGCTCATCATCGGCATCACGATTATTGCTATCGGGTCGGTTATGGCCGGTGTCGACAAAGGCGTTCAGTTGCTTTCAAAAGTCAACATCGCCATGGCGGCTTTGCTGCTGTTCTTCGTTATTGCCGTGGGTCCAACACTGCTTATTGCGACAGGCTTCTTTGAAAACCTAATTAGCTACGCCGTTAACCTGCCGGCTCTATCGAATCCGTTTGGCCGTGAAGATGCGAACTTTAGCCAAGGCTGGACGGCCTTCTACTGGGCTTGGTGGATCTCCTGGTCCCCGTACGTAGGTATGTTTATCGCACGGGTTTCTCGTGGCCGCACCGTTCGTGAATTCTTAGTCTCGGTACTGATTGTACCCTCCGTGGTATCGGTACTGTGGATGACCACCTTTGGCGGCACCGCCATTGATCAGTACGTTAGCGAAGGCATTGAAGCCGTGCGCGACGCCGGTGTGGATCTGCAGCTGTTCATCATGCTTGAACAACTACCGCTGTCACAAATCACCTCGTTTGTTGCGATTCTACTGGTCATTATTTTCTTTGTGACCTCTTCTGACTCAGGCTCACTGGTTATCGACTCAATTACTGCAGGCGGCAAGGTGGATGCACCGAAGCCTCAGCGCGTGTTCTGGGCGATTATCGAAGGGGCTATCGCAATTGCGTTGCTGCTTGGCGGTGGTCTGACCGCACTGCAAACTATGGCGGTTTCTACCGGTTTCCCGTTCACCATCATCTTGCTGGTGGCATGTTATGCCATTATCAAAGGGCTGATGAGCGAGCCTAAAGCGGTATGATGTGAATCGCTAACCATTGCACCGAATCGCAAACGGGCAGCCAAATGGCTGCCCGTTTGCGTTAAATAACGCTGCACTGCTCAAACCCAAATATCTTTCAACTGCGTCTCAGGCGTGTAGTGATGACTGATCTGCGCTTGTAACAGTTCGGCTGTCGCCAATGCATCAACCAGCGCGTGATGTCCTTGATAGACAGGCAGGCCATAGCGTTCTCGACTGGCATTTAAACGAATCGAAACAGGCGGACGCCCTAACCAACGGCGAAACCGTGCCCATAACGTTTGTCGATGCATGCGCGCTTCAAGCGACATCGTATCGATCATCGGGAACATCACCCCGTCTCCCCGTCGTGCCTTTACGGCAGCATCAAGAAACGGGCGTTCGATGTTGCGAAAATGTACCACCACAAGTCGCCCTGCCAGCACCGCTAGGAGCTCATCCAGCACGGCATCAAAGTCCGGGGCAGTGGCGATTTCAGAATGAGTGATGTGATGGTAAGCAATGGACGCCTCATCTAAGGGTCGCGAGGGTTTCACTACCCAGTAGCGACGCTGAGCAAGCGGAATGCGATCCAGTGTGAAAGGCACCACCCCAATGCTGACAATCGCATGACGCCGCTCGTCCAAACCGGTTGTTTCCATATCTAACGCAACCATCGGCACTTGCGCGATAGGCGTATCCGGACTAGGTAGCGGTGTTGCGAAAAATTCCCTAAGCGCACCATCATGGGTCTTTTCGGCACGCTCAGCCATATAGCCTATCCAGTTAGCTTGAACTACTTTTTGGCGGGGCCGAATTCCACGCATATTATCGCCCCTGCCGCTGAGTGGGTATTGGGTAGCGGAACTTTAAGAATTTTTGCGCGTTGTTGAGTACTTGGAAAGCATCTTTAAGCGTGTGGCGCTCGCTATCCTCAACATTCTCCGGTTCGATATTGTTATCGGGGAAACGGTCTTCCTGTAGGTCAATCACTTGATGACGAATCCGCGACATGCATAAAAACTCCAGCGCATAGCTCAGTTTGTCGCTAACGCCCGTCGCCAGTAGCTGAGTATTGCTAATATCGTTTAAGCGCTGGAACGAGTTTTGCGCTTTAGACCCACAGGCCAGCGCATGTACCCGAATAAGATCAACCATCGGGGCAGTACCACGCCGCTTTAGGTTGATTGAGTTGTTATGTTTGCCATCCTTTTCCATCACAAACGTGCGGAAGAACCCAAGCGGCGGTGTTCGATTCAGCGCATTACGGGCCATGGCCGCCAAAAACAGTGGCGACTGGGGCGCCGTTTGGGCAATCAAATCCTGGAGCGCTTCAACAAGATGGTCTTCGCCGTAAATGCTGTCTAAATCAAAGAAAATCGAACTATGGAGTAATCGTTCAGGGGTTGGGTTCGCCATCCAGTCTTGGAAATAACGCTTCCAAACATGCAACGGCTGACGCCACTGGCGGTTAGTCGCCATCACATCGCCTTTACAGTAGGTATAACCGCAGGCATCTAAGCCATCGCTGACAAAGGCCGCTAACGCGTGGAAATAGTCGTCGTGTTCGTCGGGATTGAAGTCGTCTGACAAGATCAGTGCATTATCCTGGTCGGTGACGATACTTTGCTCATTCCGCGCCATGGAGCCGTTAACCATAAAACAGTAAGGCACCGGCGGTGGCCCCAGCGCTTCTTCGGCAAGCTCTAGCAGTCGCCGCGTAAAACTACGCCCAATAGTCGACAGGGCACTCCCCACCATCTGCGAATTAGCACCTTCTTGCACCATTCTTACAAAAGCTGCGCGCACATCTGGAGCAAGTTTTGCTAACCCCTGGGCGCTGGACTGGTTGAAAATATTGCTTACTAGGTACAGCCCACTTTGCGTCTCGTAACGAATAATATCGGAGAGGTGAACAACCCCAACCGGACGCTGGCGGTAAAGCACCGGTAAGTGGTGAACATTGTTACGCAGCATCGTCAGCATGGCTTCGTAAACCGACGCATCCGATTGAATGGTAATTAACCGTTCGGAAACAACCTCGCCAATGGCCGTTTGCGCTGACAGCCCTTCAGCTACAATGCGGGTACGGAAGTCACTATCCGTCAGAATACCGCACATTTGCCAGGTTTTGCCTTCGCTGTCCTGAAAGCTGTAACGTGGATTATCACTGCCTTCATTAATTACTAACACCGCCGACGCTTGAGCCTCGTTCACTTGCTTAGCGGCTTGCTGGACGGTAGTCGTGGACTCAACCATGACGGGATAACGCGTCACCAATTTGCGTATTCGCGTGACCATCATGTCGTTAGATTTTTTCTGCTGCTCTGCAGCGGTTTCTAAACGGGGGCGTTCGAGCTCAACAAAGTCAGCAAAATCATCGTCTTCTTCACATAACCGCTGAAAGACAGCGTTGGGAATAAAGTAGATCAGCGTGTCTTCGATCGCTTTGGCTGGAAAGCGCACTTTATGGTTTCGAAGCAGGCTAAAGTGGCCAAAGATGTCCCCTTCACCCAAGCGGTTATATAGCTCGCCCTGACGACGATAAACCTCAACTGCACCGCTACGGATAAAGCACAGCTCCTCAAGCATGTCGTTGAGCTCTAAAATGTGGCTACCGGTTTTGAAATAGCGCACTTCTACTTGCTCAGCTATGGCGTCTAGCAATGCATCCGATAAACCATCAAACGGGGGAAACTGCCCCATATGCTGACGTATTTCTAACAGTTCAACATCCATGCGATCTCCTGCACTTGGCGCGGCAGCATCATCAATAGATGAAGTTTGTCTTGGATAGCGTGTACCGTAAACCCTTCAATCACAAATGAGAGTGAACAAAAGCAAAAAAGCCCAGCAAAAACGCTGGGCTTTGTGCACTAACAGACTGGCAGCAGCAGGACCGATACTTCGCAGGTTAAGGAAAATCTGTCACTATCCAAAACACTATCTGACTGGAACTAGTTATGACTGATTAGCCATTTCCTGAACACGCTGCATCATCTCAGGATCTTGCTGGATTGACTGACCAATGGCGTTAAAGGTATCAACATCTAGACCGCTATCTTCAACGACTTCGATCATGCGGTCGTTGGCTTCAGCGCGAACTTCCTGTTGGGTGTTTTCATCTTCTGCTTCCTGCAGACGCTGTGTGTACTCTTGAGAGATCACGGCGATTTCTTGAGAAGCATCGGCGAACTGCTGTAGCTGCTCATCAGAGAAATCCTGAACGGGCGCTTGTTGGGCAGCCATCGGATCCTGAGCGGGGTCTTGGGCTTGCTGTGCATGAGCGGTGCCGACCAGAAGACCAGTAGCGAGAAGAGCAGCAGAGAACAGAGCAGTCATACGTTGCATAGTAAGAAACCTCATTGGCGCGTTATGAATGTGCACCATGTGACGCGTCGTTCAGGTACAGGTTCAACTTTTTATGTAAAAGTTAGTAACATAATGAAAATTTAAGCAACGCAAAACTAAGCAGAAAAGGCCCACATCGAGGAACTATGTCCAACACTATCAATAGTTTAAAAAATGTAAATATGGCTTCTTTAGGCCTTGCCGCTATGCCTGGATTATTTGTTTTGCTCTGGAGCACGGGGTTCATTGGCGCAAAATTTGGTCTGCCCTACGCAGAACCTTTTACCTTTTTGTTTATTCGTTTCATGCTCACCCTGATGTTGCTTGCTCCACTGACGTGGCTAATGCGCATAGCATGGCCCTCATCGCTAGCACTTTGGCTGCATATAGGCGTTTCAGGGCTTTTGGTACACGGCACTTATTTAGGTGGGGTTTTTTACGGTATCTACTTGGGCATGCCTGCTGGGCTGGCAGCGCTATTGGTTGGCCTACAGCCGCTGCTAACCGCAGCCTGTGCTGGCCCGCTTCTGGGGGAACGCTTAACCCCCCGCCAGTGGCTGGGGCTACTGTTTGGCCTTGTGGGCATCTGTCTGGTGTTGGGCAGCAAGCTAGAGTTCGGCACCTCACTTTTTGCTGGCTTTGGCCTTGGCGCCTTAGTTAGCGTGATGGCTGCTTTGGTGGGAATTTCACTGGGGACGCTTTATCAGAAACGCTACTGCACCAGCATGCCACTTCTTTCTGGGGCGGTTATTCAATACATAGCGGCAGGCATGCTGCTGGGCATCGGAGCACTGCTGTTTGAAACCCGCCAGGTCGAATGGAGCATAACGTTTGTGCTCACTCTTGGCTGGCTAGTACTTATTCTGTCTATCGCCGCCATCCTGCTATTAATGGTGTTGATTAAAAAGGGCGAAGCATCCCGCGTTGCCAGCCTGTTTTATCTGGTGCCACCCGTGACTGCGCTACAAGCATGGTGGCTTTTCGACGAACGCCTACCCCTGCTCGGGCTGGCAGGTATGGTCATTGCCATTGCTGGGGTGGTCATGGTGGTACGTAAGCCTAGCAACAAAGGAGAGGCTTAAAGCGCTACAAGCGCTCCAAATAACGAACACCGCCTAGATTACGCATTTGCTGAAGAATCCACTGGCTGCGGCGCTCTACCTGGGCGTCTGGGCGTGACGCGCTGCGGGTACGCGGACTGGGAAGAATCGCCGCTAGCAGGCTTGCTTGCCGTTCGGTCAATGCACTGCCAGAAGCGCCAAAATAGCGCCCTGCCGCCGCTTCTAGTCCAAATACTCCCGTATCCCACTCAGCGACGTTTAAATACACTTCCAGTATGCGTTGCTTGCTCCACAGCATTTCGATCAGCAACGTAAACCATACTTCTAGCCCCTTACGGGCCCAGCTACGGCCGCTCCATAAAAAAACATTTTTGGCTGTTTGCTGGCTGAGCGTGCTGGCACCCCGCAATCGTTCGCCATCGAGACTGGCCTTCAGGGCACGCTTCAACTCAACTAAATCAAAACCACGATGCTGAGGAAAGCGCTGGTCTTCAGCAGCGATAACCGCCAACTTGGCATTGCTGGATAGATTGTCCCAGCTTCTCCACTGGCGTTGTATATCGATAGGTTCGCTGTTTATCCAGCTTTGAATTTTGCGCTCTACCATGACCATTGAGCCAGGAGGTGGCACAAAACGGAATAGTAAAACCAGCGCAATTGAGAGAACAATAAAAGCCAGCGCGCCACGCCAAATAAGACGCCATATCAAACCAAGAAAACGGCGCAACGCGCGATTGAGCATTTCGATATCCTTAGCGCTTCATGAGGTGTTCTGCATGATAGCGCATATGCTCCTCAATGAACGAGGCGATAAAGAAGTAGCTATGATCGTAACCTGGCTGGCGGCGCAACGTCAGTGGGTGATCATGCTCTTCACACACGGCTTCCAAACGCTCTGGCATCAGTTGCTCACCCAGGAACTGGTCGGCCTCACCTTGATCGATAAATAACCGTTGACGAGAGGCACCATTAGCGACCAGCTCACAAGCATCATACTGGCGCCAGCGCGACTGGTCGTCGCCTAAATAGCTGGTAAACGCATTTTGCCCCCAAGGACAGTTCATTGGGTTAACAATAGGTGCAAAAGCGGAAACCGAACGGAACCGGCCAGGGTGACGCAACGCCAGAATTAACGCGCCGTGACCGCCCATGGAGTGACCACTGATCGATTCACGCCCATTCACAGGGAAGTGCTGACGCACCACTGAAGGCAGCTCTTCAATCACGTAATCATACATGCGGTAATTCGATTTCCAGGGGGCTTGGGTGGCATTCACATAAAAACCAGCGCCCGATCCTAGATCGTAACTTTCATGCTCACCGGGCAGCTCAGTGCCGCGTGGGCTGGTATCGGGGCAAACAATCGCCACCCCTAGCTCAGCAGCAATTCGGTGTGCGCCCGCTTTCTGCATAAAATTTTCATCGTTACAGGTTAGACCTGACAACCACCAAAGCAGCGGCACGCGCTCGCTCTCTGCTTGAGGAGGCAGGTAAACCGCGAACACCATGTCGCAATCCAGCGCCCGGGAGTAGTGGCGGTAGCGCTTGTGCCAGCCACCAAAACTGCGATTGGCAGACACTAGTTCTAAAGTTTCACTCATGCTCATGGGCCGGCTCCTTAAAAAGATGAAAACGCGGAGGGTTTCCCCTACCGCGCTCATTTACCCTATTACCAATGATACTCAGTAATGCAGCACGGTACGAATGCTCTTACCTGCATGGAGCAATTCGAAGGCTTCATTAATTTGCTCAAACGGCATGTCGTGGGTAATAAAGTCGTCGATATTCAGCTCACCATTCATATAGCGCTCGACGTAACCTGGTAACTCACTGCGTCCTTTAACACCACCAAACGCAGAGCCTTTCCAAACTCGTCCGGTAACCAGTTGGAAAGGACGCGTGGAGATCTCTTCGCCCGCACCCGCGACACCAATGACAATCGACTCCCCCCAGCCTTTATGGCAGCACTCAAGGGCCGAACGCATCACGTTAACATTGCCGATACACTCAAAGGAGTAATCAACACCACCGTCGGTCATATCGACGATTACCTGCTGAATCGGGTCGCTGTAGTCTTTCGGATTAACGAAGTCAGTCGCGCCAAACTGCTTGGCCAATGCAAATTTATCGGGGTTCACATCGATGGCAATAATCTTCGCGGCTTTTGCCATGACTCCCCCTTGGATGACCGCCAAACCAATCGCGCCCAAACCAAAAACGGCGATGGTGGAGCCTGGCTCTACTTTTGCCGTATTCAGTACCGCACCGATACCGGTAGTAACGCCGCAGCCCAATAGGCAGATTTTATCCATCGGCGCTTCTTTAGAGACCACCGCAAGCGATACCTCCGGCAGCACGGTGTACTCACTGAAAGTCGACGTGCCCATGTAGTGATGCAGCATTTTGCCATCTAGTGAAAAGCGCGAGGTGCCATCAGGCATCACACCTTTACCTTGAGTAGCGCGCACGCTGCCACACAGGTTTGTTTTACCGGATAGGCAGAATTTACATTTGCCGCACTCGGCGGTGTACAGCGGAATAACATGGTCACCCGGCTTAACGCTGGTCACACCCTCGCCAACTTCTTGCACCACACCAGCACCTTCGTGGCCCAATACCGCTGGGAAATTACCTTCGGGGTCAGCGCCAGAAAGGGTATAAGCATCGGTATGGCATACGCTCGTCGCTGCCATCTTCACCAGTACCTCGCCCGCTTTTGGACCTTCCACATCGATCTCAACTAATTCAAGCGGCTTACCCGCTTCGAGTGCTACGGCGGCACGTGATTTCATCTATGCATCTCCTTAACGGTCACATAAAACTGAAGGCTGTTTTATCGGACTCGTTTTAATCGAATCAGATTCAATGACTGCAGTGTAGGCCAGCTAGGCGAGTGAGATAAAGCGGGATACACTCACAAGATTATTGCTACTGAGCAACAATCAGAGATTAATTAAGGATCGTTCGTGCAACACTGGGATCGTATTGAGGCATTCGTCGAGGTGGTAAGACTGGGAACATTCTCAGCGGCCGCACGCCATTTAAAGGTATCGACATCGCATATTAGCCGCTTAGTGAGCCAGCTGGAAAATCAATTGGGTGTTCAGCTTTTGTACCGCACAACACGGCAAATTCGTTTAACCGATGCTGGGGCAATCTACGTTGAGCACTGCCGCCATCTTTTTGATGGCCTGCGCGATGCAGAGCAAGCGATCAGCGAGCTTCAGGCAAATCCACGTGGGCTGCTGAAACTGACCTCAGCGACAACATTCGGCGAGCGCTACATCGCGCCACTGGTGAATGACTTTCAGTGCCTGCATCCGCAGCTTGAAGTACATATGCACTTCACTAACCGCCCCGTAGAAATTATTGAAGAGGGCTACGATATTGCCATTCGTATGGGGGTACTCAAAGACTCTAGCTTGATTGCTCGGCGGCTATGCGAACGGCAGGAGTATGTCGTGGGATCCCGGGCTTACTTCCGTCAGGCTACCCGGCCACATACGCTGTCGGAACTTAGCCAACACCGTTGTCTGATGGGTTCGCGGCCTAACTGGTTGTTTGAAGTCAACGGTCAGCGCCGCGAAGTTAAAGTGGAAGGCTGCTGGAGCGGCAATTCCGGCCCCGCGCTGCTTGACGCCGCACTTAAAGGACTGGGGCTTGCTCAACTGCCGGATTACTACGTAGCCCCCTATCTTGCCAGTGGCGAACTGGTGTCCGTTTTGGAACCTTTCCAACACAACGATACGGCGGTATGGGCGGTATACCCTCGACACCGCCACCTATCACCTAAAATCCGTCAGCTCGTCGATTACTTGGTGGCCAATATTGACGCAACGCTGCCCCCCTCTACTTACTAACACTCAATGGCGTTAACAGCCAAACCACCTTTTGACGTTTCTTTGTATTTATCCTGCATATCTCGGCCAGTGTCACGCATGGTGCGAATCACTTTATCCAACGATACAAAATGATCACCATCACCATGCATCGCCATACGCGCAGCATTGATCGCCTTCACCGAGGCAATGGCGTTTCGCTCAATACACGGCACTTGTACCAACCCCGCCACAGGGTCGCAAGTTAGGCCAAGATTATGTTCTAGACCAATCTCAGCAGCGTTCTCTACCTGCTTTGGCGAGCCGCCCAGCACTTCTGCAAGCCCCGCTGCGGCCATCGCACAAGCAGAGCCGACTTCTCCCTGGCAGCCAACTTCCGCACCAGAAATAGACGCGTTCTTTTTACACAATATGCCCATTGCTCCCGCGGCCAACAAAAAAGCCACTATGTCGTCGTCACAGGCATCTGGCTCAAATTTCAAATAGTACGCCAGCACAGCAGGCACAATACCGGCAGCACCGTTTGTCGGTGCAGTGACCATCCGTTTACCCGCGGCGTTCTCTTCATTCACCGCCAGCGCAAACAAATTGACCCAATCCATCACAGTAAAGCTCGATACAATTAAGCGTTGGTTCTGCGGCGGTGAAAGCAGCTGTTGGTGCAAACTATGGGCACGTCGCCGAACATTTAATCCACCGGGCAAGTGCCCCGTCGCTTTTAAGCCATTTTCAATGCTGGTGCGCATGGCTTGCCAAATCGTTAGCAGCTCTGTGCGAATCACCTCTTCACTGCGCCATGCTTTTTCGTTTTCAAACATGAGCTCACTGATACGCAAACCATTTGTTTGGCAGAGCGCTAACAACTCATTAGCCGTTTCAAATGGGTAAGGTAGCGCGGTTTTGTCTTCGTCTAGCCCACCCTGATCGGCGCAGGCTTGATCAACATAAAAGCCACCACCAAGGGAATAGTAAGTATTCGCCGCAATAACCGTATCGTCCTGATAAGCCGTTAACACCATAGCGTTCGGGTGAAATGGCAGGCAGTGGTCGTCCCACTCAATATCCTGGCTGCGATCAAACGATAGCGCTTGCCCATTAGGCAGCGTTAACAGAGCGCCTTCATCTAGCGCTCGTAGCCGCTCAGTCATGGTGTCAGGGTCAATTGACTCTGGCGTTTCACCCATCAAACCCATGATGACCGCACTATCAGTACCATGCCCGATGCCGGTAGAAGCTAGCGAACCGTGAAGCCTAACCACAATGCGCGTCAGCGACGGTGAGGTAACCGCTTGGCTAAAATCGCGCGCCGCACGCATCGGCCCAACCGTATGAGAGCTTGATGGGCCAATCCCAATTCTGAAGAGATCAAAAACGCTTATTGCCATTGTGTTGTCTGCCCCTCAGCGGTAGTTGTTGATCACCTAATAACCTAGTTACTTTGCAGCCTTAATCCACTATTAGTCGAGCAGCTCACATTAAGTTCGACGTGCGAGCACAGAAGTGTGGCGATATAATGAACATTCTTCTATGCATGTTTTTAAGCATCTCTCTTACAACGTCATCTCTCCGATAAGGATGTTGGTATGCCATCTTCCCCACCGCAGTGGCCACTCAGTTTTGGATATACGCTTCTGCGCGCAACGCTTTATATGCTTTTTGTCGCTGGTATCGCCCAGGGTGGATATTTTGAGGCTCTCTACCTACCCGATGTGCGCTATACCGAACTAGGCTTTACAGAGTTCGCTCAAACCCTGGTGCTGGCCAGCTGTTGTGGCTTACTCATCTACGTGCGCCAGGTACTCAAGGTATGGCCTACTGTTACGCTACTATTGCTGGCGTTTGTGGCTGCACAGGTCAACATGGATTCCCGCTAAGGGCCTGCGGGAATGACGAAGGCGGCTCGGAGGGCTGGGGTGAAGTCATCGTCAGGCACTTATTAAATAAAGCCAATCGGCGTTTTTTTGCCTTCAGAAAGAAAAAAGCCAGTCAGCCTTAACTGACTGGCATTAGCCCCGTAAGTAGGGCCTTTTTTGTTGATCACGCTGATAACAGCGTTTAACTATTATGTGACGAGTACAGCGCGCGAATTTTCAGCGTGTGCTCAACTTTCTTCAACGCTTCTAGGGCCTGTGGGCCGTAGGCTTTATCGACATCAATGACCACGTAGCCCACTTTGTCATTGGTTTGCAGGTACTGACCTGAAATGTTGATGCCGTTTTCAGACAGTACGCGGTTAATTTGCGATAACACGCCCGGCACGTTGTCATGAATGTGCAACAGACGATGCTTATCCGGGTGAGCGGGCAGTGCTACTTCGGGGAAGTTAACAGAAGTAACCGTGGTGCCATTATCCGAATACGTAATCAGCTTTTCAGCCACTTCAATACCGATATTCTCCTGAGCTTCCAGGGTAGAACCACCGATATGAGGGGTTAAAATCACGTTATCCAGGCCGCGCAACGGGCTTTGGAACTCTTCATCGTTGCCCTTCGGCTCTACCGGGAAGACATCAATGGCGGCACCGTTAAGCTTGCCCGCTTTAATCGCCTCGGCCAGAGGCTCAATCTCAACAACGCTACCACGGGCTGCGTTAATCAGGATGGCGCCCTGCTTCATGGTTGCGATCTCTTTCTCGCCAATCATCCAGCGCGTAGCAGGCAAGTCAGGAACGTGCAGGCTGACCACGTCAGAGCGTGCTAACAGTTGCTCCAGACTCGCTACCTGATTCGCGTTACCCATGCCTAGCTTGGTGATCACATCGTAATAGATAACGTTGAAACCAAGCGATTCTGCCAGCACTGAAAGCTGCGCACCGATGCTACCGTAACCAACGATACCCAGGGTTTTGCCCCGCGCTTCGTGGGAGTTTTTCGCCGATTTCAGCCAGCCGCCCTGGTGGGCGCGAGCATTCTTCTCGGGGATACCACGTAGCAGCATGATGGCTTCTGCCAGTACCAGCTCTGCAACTGAGCGGGTATTCGAGTACGGCGCGTTAAAGACCGCGATACCGCGCTTAAGGGCTGCCGTTAAATCAACTTGGTTCGTGCCGATACAGAAACAGCCAACGCCCACCAGCTTTTCTGCCGCGTCAAATACGCGCTCATTGAGCTGCGTACGCGAACGAATGCCGATGAAGTGCACATCGCGAATCTTTTCGATCAGCGACGCCTCATCTAGCGATGTCGGCAGGTGCTCGATGTTCTCGTAACCTGCGTTGTGAAAATTGTCCACCGCGCTTTGGTGGACGCCCTCGAGCAGCAGGATCTTGATCTTGCTCTTGTCCAGGGACGTTTTGGCCATGGCTGAATCAACCTCTATGGTCGGCGGCATGCGCCGTGTATCGGTTCACGGGAGGTGCATATGGTAGCACAACCACAGCCGCTCTCGGCGTCTTGAGATGATGAAAAGTGTGCGTTTACAAGATGAACCAGACGCAAGTAGCAGAATTGACCCGGGATGAGGGCAGACGCCACCCCCTTAGCTCGGTGTATACTGGGCGTTTATTTTTTGATAACACGGCTATAGCCACAGTCGCCGCCCTTAATCAGCGTCAGGGCGCCAGCAAAATAGTAGGCCTTACCCAATGAGCGATAACACTCCACCAGCGCAAGATTTCGCCGCAACGGTTTCACAGCTTGAAACCATTGTGGAACGCCTTGAGTCCGGCGAACTCTCATTGGAGAACGCTCTGACCGCGTTTGAGCAAGGCGTGCGACTCACGCGTGAAGCCCAGCAGCGGCTCGACAACGCCGAACTAAAAGTTCGCGCACTAAGTGAAGACCGCGATGGTAAGCTTGACATTACCTCTTTCGCGACGGCGCCAGAAACGGACAATGCCACAGGTCACGGCAACGACAGCGAGGAAACGCCGCCATGGTAACAACAGCTAATGCTTCTCAACTGGCGACGCTGCGCCAGGCGAGTAACACACGGGTGGATGCCACACTTTCAGCCTTGTTTGACTCCCAACCAGCCGTCGCGCCACGCCTGGAAGCCGCTATGCGTCACGGCCTATTGGTAGGTGGTAAGCGCTTGCGGCCACTGCTGGTATATCTCGCAGGTAATGCGCTAGGGGCGCGGGACGACGCATTGGATGCCCCTGCAGCAGCCATTGAGCTGATTCATGCGTACTCATTGATTCATGACGATCTGCCTGCCATGGACGATGACGACCTGCGTCGCGGCCAACCCACTGTGCATAAAGCGTTCGATGAAGCCACCGCAATTTTAGCGGGAGACGCACTGCAAGCACTGGCCTTCGAGGTACTTGCCAGCCAGCCTCATCCACGGCTTGGCAGCATGGTCACCACGCTGGCCGTTGCCTCTGGCCGGGCAGGAATGGTCGCAGGCCAGGCACTCGACTTAGCCGCCGTAGGTGGCCATCCGGACGTGGATGCCTTAGCTCATATGCATGCCCACAAAACTGGCGCGCTGATTGTGGCCGCAGTGCGCTTAGGCGGCTTAGTCGCAGTGGATGAAAACGATCCTCGGCTTGCCGCTCTGATTCGCTACGCCCGCGCCATTGGTCTAGCCTTCCAGATTCATGACGATGTCCTTGATGTGACGGGCGATACCGTCACACTGGGTAAAATCTCTGGCGCTGATGCTGCACGTGCCAAGCCGACTTACCCTAGCTTACTGGGACTTTCCGGCGCACAACGCAAAGCAAATATGCTTATCGAAGAGGCCATTGCCGCCCTCGCCCCGCTTGGCGAGCAAGGCGCACCGCTGGCCGATCTTGCCCACTATATGATCGAGCGCGACCACTAAACGATGTCCATGACCCTGTCCATGAAAACATGCCTATGAAGCTGTTCGACGAGATTCCCCGCGAGCGCCCGGCAACGCCGCTGCTCGACTCTTTTGATCATCCCGCTGCGCTGCGGGCCATGAATGCTAGGCAGCTTGCCCAGTTGGCTGACGAACTACGTGCCTACTTGCTATACAGCGTGGGTGTGACAGGCGGCCACTTCGGTGCAGGCCTGGGCGTTGTGGAACTGACCGTAGCGCTGCACCACGCATTTCATACGCCCAAAGACCGTTTGGTGTGGGACGTAGGCCATCAAGCGTATCCGCATAAAATTTTAACTGGGCGACGCGAAGCGATGCTCAGTATTCGCCAGCATGGCGGCCTAGCAGCGTTTCCCCGCCGCGCAGAATCTGATTACGACACCTTCGGTGTTGGCCACTCCAGCACGTCGATTTCAGCCGCCCTGGGGATGGCGTTAGCCGCCCAGGCACAAAACGACCCGCGTCGTGTGTGCGCCATTATTGGCGATGGCGCACTCACTGCGGGCATGGCGTTTGAAGCGCTGGCCCATGCGGGCCACGTTAACGCCAATATGCTAGTGGTGCTGAACGACAATGAGATGTCGATCTCGGAAAATGTTGGCGGCATCGCGACCTATCTAGCCCGTGTACTGTCTAGTAAGCCCTTCCTTAAGATGCGTGAAGAAGGCAAAAAAGTGCTCTCCCATCTGCCGGGCGCACTCGAACTTGCCAAGCGCACCGAAGAGCACATGAAAGGCATGGTGAGCCCTGCCACGCTATTTGAAGAAATGGGCTTTCACTACATCGGCCCGATCGATGGCCACGACCTGGAGGCGCTCACCGAAACATTGCGCAACCTGCGCGACCAGGATGGCCCTCAATTTCTGCATATCAAAACAGTTAAGGGTAAAGGTTTTCTGCCCGCCGAAGCTGACCAGATTGGCTACCACGCCATCACTAAGCTAGAAAAGCCCAGCGCCACTGCCAATGCGCCACTGGTGAAGCCAGCGGCAGCGCCCAAGGCCCCGGCTAAGAAAAAGTACTGCAACGTGTTCGGCGACTGGCTGTGCGATATGGCAGCCACCGATTCACGGCTGATGGGAATTACCCCCGCCATGGGCGAAGGCTCGGATTTAATTCGTTTCTCCCAGCAGTATCCTGAGCGCTATTTTGATGTCGCGATCGCCGAGCAGCATGCCGTAACGCTCGCTGCGGGCATGGCCTGCGAGAGCATGAAACCTGTTGTGGCGATCTATTCCACGTTCTTACAGCGCGGCTACGACCAACTTATTCACGATGTGGCCGTACAGAATCTAGACGTAACATTTGCGATTGACCGCGCAGGCCTTGTGGGTGAAGACGGACCAACGCATCACGGCAGCATGGATTTGTCTTTTTTACGTTGCATTCCAGGCATGGTGATTTTAGCCCCTGCTGATGAAGCAGAGTGCCGCGCCATGCTTAGCGCCGCTTACCATCACCCAGGCCCAGCAGCGGTTCGCTACCCACGTGGCACAGGCCCGGGCGCAGCCATTCCTGAACACTTAGAGCCGCTGCCCATTGGCCAAGCACAGCTACGCCGCGATGCTGGGACTGAAGGTGTGCGTATTGCATTGCTGGCATTTGGTAGCGTCAACAGCGCCGCCGCTGAGGTTGCCGAAAAGCTCGACGCAACGCATATCAATATGCGCTCTATCAAGCCACTGGACCGAGACACCGTGCTGCATGCCGCCGATGAACATGAGCTGCTGGTCACTCTGGAAGAGAACGTGATCGCCGGTGGCGCCGGCAGCGCAGTGAACGAGCTGCTGCACGCGGAAGGCGTACAAATCGAAGTGCTTAATTTAGGCCTGCCTGACACCTTTGTTGAGCACGGCACCCCCGCAGAGTTGCTACGCGACTGCGGCCTGGATGCCGACGGTATCGAGCGCGCTATTCGCGCTCGTCTCCCGTAACTTTTAACTTTTCAACGGTTGATAACACCATGCTATTTTTGATTATTTTGTTTGGCCTGATTGGCCTTGCTGTCGGCGGCCCCATTGGCCTGCTGGTAGGCGGTGGGTTGGGCTGGTGGCTAGGGCGACGCATTAGCCGCCGCTTAAACGCTGCCCGCACACAAATCCAAGAAGGCTTTTTAGAGTCGATCTTCTCGGTAATGGGTTGCTTGTGCCAAGCCGACGGTAAAGTCACCGATGGCGAGCTTGGCGTGGCCGAAAAGCTGTTTGACCAAATGCATCTTCAAGGCGAACAGCGTGCCAAAGCGCGAGCCGCCTTCGAGCGCGGACGCGCCGACGACTTCAACCTAGATGCAGAACTGGCGAACGTTAACCGATTGACCCAGCGCCAACCGGTTTTACGCCAAGTGTTTTTGCAGGTTCAGTTAACCGCTATCGCTGCCGACGGCGTGCTGCACCCTGCCGAGCACGAGATGATTTTGCGCGTGGCCCGTGGGGTTGGCTGTAGTGAAGCGGAAGTTCAGCAGATTGAAGCCATGCTTCACGGTGCCGCCGCGAATTCGCAGGGCTCCAGCGAAGAGGCATTGAAAGACGCCTATCAAGTACTAGGAGTGAGTGAAGACGCCAGCGACGCTGAAATCAAAAAAGCGTACCGCCGCCTAATGAGCCAAAACCATCCCGACAAACTCGCCGGTAAAGGGTTGCCTGAAAGCATGCGTGAAGTGGCCCAGGCACGCACCAGCGAAATTGGCAACGCTTACGAACGCATCCGTAGCGCCCGAGACCAGTAGCTCGACAGGTTTCCAAGCACTCGCTACATTAAAGCTTCACCGCGCTGCTTAGGAGTCGCCTAATGATAACGAACTACAGTTTTCCGAACTCTCGCTCGCTGCGGGTTACCTGGACACTTGAAGAGCTTGGCCTGGAGTACCGCTGCCGGCATGTCGCATTGGATAGCGGCGAGGGACAAACTGCTGAGCACCTAGCCCGCCATCCAGATGGCAAGGTGCCAGTGATTGAAGATGGTGAGCTAACGCTGTTTGAATCGGCACCTATCTGCCGTTATCTAGCCGAGCAATACGGTGATGGCAGCCTTCTGCCAGAAAGCGCCGCTGAGCGAGCGCAGGTCGACCAGTGGCTAAGCTTTATCGTCACCGAAATCGAGCAACCGCTGTGGCTTCAGGCCAAGCATAAATTTGCCCTCCCCCAAGATAAGCGCGTGCCTTCAGTATTGCCCACCGCCGCCTGGGAATTTCAGCGGGCACTGCTAGCACTAGAACGCCGTTACCAGGGCCAGGAGACGTTAGTCGGCGAGACGTTCACCCTGGCAGATATCTTCCTTACCCATACATTAACGTGGGCAGCCAGTATGAAACACCGACTGCCTGAACCCCTAGCGGTCTACCGCGCACGTCACGCTGAGCGCCCAGCGCTAGCCCGTGCCATGGAAAAAGAGCAAGAAGCGGCAGTTGATCGCTAGGTAACCGACCCATGAGGTAGAACAGCGCTGTAGACGGCAAAGTAGTGGCAAATACTTCCGGCAATCACAAACAGATGCCAAATAGCGTGATTGTAGGGAATGGCACGCACGGCATAGAAGATAACCCCTAGCGTGTAGATGATTCCCCCTGCGGCAAGCAGAGCGATGCCGGTCACCGACAAACTGGCCGCCATCTCTCTAGAGGCCAGGACGATCATCCAGCCCATCAGTAAATAGATAGCCACGCGGAGTACCGCGAAACGCTGTGGCCAGAGCAGTTTGCAGCCAATCCCCACTAGCGCTAGCGACCACACGGCGGTAAATAACACCCAGCCCGTGGTGCCACGCATATTAACGAGCAGAAAAGGCGTATAAGTGCCCGCGATAAGCAAGTAAATTGCGCAATGGTCAAGCAGCTGGAAGCGTTGCTTCCAGCGCCGATGAGCAATGCCATGATAGAAAGTCGAGGCAGTATAAAGCAGGACTAGCGTGGTGCCGTACAGGCTCAGGCTGACAATTTTCCAAGGGTCGACGTGGGCGGCTAAGCTCGCTACTACCAGCAGTACGACCATACCCACCAAGCTGAGCACAGCACCAACCCCGTGGGTAATGCTATGTAACCACTCTTCGACAATGCTGAACTCGCCTTGCTCTTGAGGCAGCACGTCATGCCGTTGTTCATCTAGAGCTTTCAGCCTGGGGCGCTCCTGATATGCCACGCCCCACCATTATCACTCCATGCGTTCAATACCTACAACGCTGGCGCAGGTAACGTGGCTTTAATGACTTATCATCCAAGGCCGTGCGGAAGGGAACATTTTATTACCTTCCGCCGTATAAAATACTTGGGGCTTATGACGTTCTTGATGACAACAGCCTTTTTCGTGCTCACTATGCTGGTTGCCATGCCTGGGCTCATGTGCGGCTTTTTCATTCCGCGCAAAGGCACTGCGCCGCGCTGGATCCATCGTTAATAACTGAGGGGCGACCAGCAGTACTCGTGGTGACAAGGTTCCACACGTTGGGCAAGCGCAAGCATCACCTACTTCGCGCAGTGGAACCAGTTCGTGGAACAAGCCATGGGTAGCACACTTATAGTCATAGAGAGGCATACCACTTTCTCCTTGTTAGCATCCATTTTAAACAGGCAGCGATACTGGCGTGTCGCTGCCTTTCTCAATGCAGCGGTGGCTAAGCGCTCTACTTATCTTTGGAGAGCGGCAGATCAGCCCCCTGGGCAACCTGCGCTCCAGGCCCATTGGCATTCGGCTTCACATCAATATCAAAAATATCCGTTGGCAGCCAAAGTGTTGCGCAAGCATTGGGAATATCGACAACGCCACTGATATGCCCTTGTACGGGCGCGCAGCCTAGCAGCGAGTAGGCTTGAGCACCGGTGTAACCAAACTTTTTGAGATATTCGATGGCATTGAGAACAGCCTGACGATAAGCCACATGTACATCCAGGTAGTGCTGTTTACCCTGCTCGTCTACCGACACCCCTTCAAAAATCAGGTAATCATCGTATTTCGGCGTGATAGGGCTTGGCTTGAAAATAGGGTTCTTGATGGCGTACTTCTCCATCCCGCCTTTGATCAGGTTAACCCGCAAGTGGATCCAACCGGCCATCTCAATAGCGCCACAAAAGGTGATTTCCCCATCACCTTGGCTAAAGTGCAGGTCGCCTACCGACAAGCCACCATCTTTAACGTAAACGGGAAAATAAATTGTCGACCCACGCGATAAGTCTTTGATATCACAATTACCACCATGTTCACGGGGCGGTACTGTTCGCGCGCCTTCAGCGGCAGCTTGTTGCTTGGCAGTGCCTGACAATTTACCCATATGCGCCGTATCGGCGTAGGGCAGCGCGGCTAACTGAGGGATACGGTCAGGCTCGGTATCGTAAAGTGCTTTTTCCCGCTTATTCCATTCAGCCAACATCTCTTTTGAAGGTAGGCAGCCAATCAAGCCGGGATGGATCAAACCAGCAAACTCGACACCAGGAATATGTCGGGATTTAGTGAACATGCCATTAAAGTCCCAGATCGACTTTTGAGCCTCTGGGAAGTGCTCGGTTAAAAAACCACCGCCATTCTGTTTAGAAAAAAAGCCATTGAACCCCCACTGACTCTCCTCAAAGGTACCAATATCAAGAATATCGACCACCAACAAATCACCAGGCTCAGCACCTTCAACCCCCACAGGACCTGATAAAAAGTGAACCTGGGTTAAGTCCACATCGCGCACATCGTCGGCGCTATCATTGTTATGGATTTGCCCGCCAGTCCAGTCATGACACTCAACGATAAAGTCGTCGCCAGGCTTTACCATGCAGGCCATGGGTATATCGGGATGCCAGCGATTATGGATCTGTTCGTTCTCGTAAGGTGATTGTTTAAGGTCAATTTTAATAATTGTTTCAGCCATAACAAACCTCTGTCACGTAACGTAGGATAGTCAGCGTAGAGAAGATCGTTTCCCCTACCCCACTATGCAAAATAGTCACTCAGACAGTTATAAGCTAATTACATCTCGACTATTACGCAGCCTTAACGAAACTCAGCCGAGTATCTGCTCAACAAATACTCAGGAGAGCGGGCTTTAGAAGCTTTCAGACAGAAGAGCGGTTCAGCAGTGTGACAAAAGGGCTTAGTCACCCTTTACGTTCAATATCGACGTCGCTGGCCTGGGTAAAATCGTCCAGCGCCATCATATGGCCAAGCTTGCCCGCTTTGGTTGAGAGATAGTGCTCATTATGGGGATTTAGGCCTGTGGTAATCGGCAGGCGCTCAACCACGTTCACGCCATCCCGGGTTAAGGCATCCACCTTACGAGGGTTGTTGGTCATCAGTTTTAATGCCGTGATACCCAAGTGGTTAAGCATCGGCACACACAGGTCGTAGCGACGCATGTCCGCACCGAAACCAAGTTGCTCATTGGCTTCAACCGTGTCTGCACCTTGATCTTGCAGATGATAAGCACGGATTTTATTCAGCAGCCCAATACCTCGCCCCTCCTGGCGCAGGTAGAACAGCACGCCACGACCTTCTTCGGCAATACGCTTGAGCGCTTCTTGTAGCTGATAGCCGCAGTCGCAGCGCATGGAAAACAGCGCATCGCCGGTTAAACATTCAGAATGCACGCGCCCCAGTACTGGCTCGCCGCCGCTCACATCACCTAGCGTTAAGGCGATATGGTCTTTACCCGTAGCTTCGTCTTCGAAGCCGTGCATGGTGAATGTGGCCCAAGGGGTGGGCAGCCGGGAAGCGGCAATGAAGCGAATGGTCACAGGTTACCTCGTCGATTAACCAAACCAGCTAACCACACCGGTGTTGGAAAAATAAGAAAACATTCTACCAGGAAGCAGCGGTAGCCTCACGGTCTCAACAGGGAGAGGCGTTTTTAAGTACGTTTTTCAGTACAATTGCCGCCTTCAGACACAGTTATCTTCAAGTACCGTTATCTTCAAGTACAATGACTCCCTTACAATGCGGGCAAACTTCTCAAGAGCAAGTGTTTATGACCACCACACCTTTGCAAAACGACCGTTTTCTTCGTGCGCTGGCTCGCCAGCCCGTCGACCGCACTCCGGTGTGGATGATGCGCCAAGCAGGCCGCTACCTGCCAGAATATCGCGCCAGCCGCGCCGATGCTGGCAGTTTTATGGATCTGTGTCGCAACCATGACCTAGCTTGTGAAGTAACGCTACAGCCCCTTGAGCGTTACCCGCTAGATGCCGCCATTCTATTCTCCGACATCCTCACAATCCCAGATGCAATGGGGCTAGGGCTCTATTTCGAAACCGGTGAAGGCCCTAAATTCAGAAAAACCGTACGCACCCCAGAAGAGGTTGCAGCGTTAACGGTACCCAACGCCGAGCGCGATCTCGATTACGTGATGCGTGCCGTATCGACCATTCGTCGTGAGCTGAACGGCCGCATGCCGTTGATTGGCTTTTCGGGTAGCCCCTGGACGCTAGCCACCTACATGGTGGAAGGCGGCTCCAGCAAAGACTTCCGTCATCTGAAAACCATGCTTTACGATACGCCAGACACCATGCACCAGTTGCTGGATACCCTGGCACAGTCGGTAACCGACTACCTAAACGCGCAAATTCGCGCGGGCGCTCAAGCGGTACAGATTTTTGATACCTGGGGCGGTGCGCTTTCAACCCCCGCCTACCTGGAATTTTCGCTGCGCTACATGGAGCAAATTGTCTCCGGCCTGATTCGTGAGCACGATGGTCGCCATGTGCCGGTTATTCTGTTTACCAAGAACGGCGGCCAATGGCTGGAACACATCGCCTGTGCCGGAGCCGATGCCCTGGGCATCGATTGGTCCACCGAGCTTTCCGACGCCCGCTCCCGCGTGGGCCATAAAGTCGCGCTGCAGGGCAATCTCGACCCCAACGTGCTGTTCGCCCGCCCCTCGGCCATTCGCGCCGAAGTGGCTCGCGTACTGGAGAGCTACGGCCACGGCCCGGGCCACGTCTTTAACTTGGGCCATGGCATCAGCCAGTTCACCAACCCTGACCACGTCACCGCCTTTATGGAGGCGCTGCACGATTTAAGCCCGCAGTATCATCAAGGCATTCCTACCCAAACGAACGCCCCGCGCCCAGGAGCAAAGTAATGAGCGATTTACGCGACGACCAGTGGTTTACCGAAGTATTTGATAGCCACGGCAGCGCTTTCTCGCTGAAAGTCACTGAGAAATTGCTGGATGTGCAAAGCCCCTACCAGCACCTGGAAGTGTATACCACGGAGACCTACGGCAACCTGATGGTGCTCGATGGCTGCGTGATGCTGACCGATCGCGACAACTTCCTCTATCACGAAATGATTGCCCACCCGGCGCTGTTCACCCATCAAGACCCCAAGCGGGTAGTGATTATTGGCGGCGGCGACTGCGGCACGCTGAAGGAAGTGCTGCGTCATCCGGGCGTTGAAAAAGTGACGCAAATCGACATCGATGAAGAAGTTACCAAGGCCGCCGAGCGTTTCTTCCCAGCGCTGGTAGAAGCTAACGGCGACCCGCGTGCCGAGCTGCTGTTTGCAGACGGTGTGAAGTGGGTAGACGACGCTGCCGACGAGAGCATCGACGTGCTGATTATCGACTCTACCGACCCGGTCGGCCCCGCCGAAGGGCTGTTTAAAACCGACTTCCTGAAGCGCTGCCACCGTATTCTAAAAAATGGCGGCGTGATGGTGCAGCAAAGCGAATCACCGCTTTACCACAGCGGCTCTATTATTCGCGAACTGCGTAACGATATGCGTGAAGCGGGCTTTGATAGCGTGGCCACACTGCCCTTCCCACAGCCGGTTTACCCTTCTGGCTGGTGGAGCGTCACGCTGGCCGGTAAAGCGACCAGCGTTGAAAGCTTCCGCGAACAGGCTGCCGCTGAGCATAAAATGCCGCTACAGTACTACACTGGTGATGCTCACCGTGGTGCACTATCGCTGCCGCCTTTTATGCGTAAAGCCTTCGCATAACTTAGCGCCTGCGAATAGCCAAAAAGCCGAGCATTGCTCGGCTTTTTTTATGTGCTTACGTTTACTTGCCCTTTCACGTTAAGGAATAACAAATGAAAACCGTTCGTTGGTTGGGAGTAGGAATTGGTGTTTTAGTACCTGCGATGGCCATGGCCAGCACGCTGGAAACCGTTCAAGAGCGCGATAGCGTGCGCTGCGGCGTCAACGCTGCCCAGCCAGGCTTTTCGTCATTAGATGACAACGACCAATACCGGGGCCTGGATACCGATGTATGCCGTGCCATAGCCGCTGCGGCGCTTGGTGACGCGACAAAAGTAGATTTCGTGCCACTCGACTCGGTAGAACGTTTCACCGCGCTGCAGTCTGGCGAAGTCGATGTCCTATCACGCACCACGACCTGGACCTCAAGCCGTGACACAACGATGGGGATGAACTTTACCGGCGTAAGTTACTACGATGGCCAAGCCTTTATGGTGGCCAGCGATCTAGGCGTGCAAAGCGCCAAAGAGCTTGATGGCGCGGCAGTTTGTACCCAGTCCGGCACCACCAGCGAACTCAATCTTTCTGATTACTTCCGCATCAACGGCATGACTTATGATGCTGTCGTTTTTGATGCGCCTGAGCAGTCTATTGCCGGCTTTGAAGCGGGCCGTTGCGACGTTTTAAGCTCCGACGCTTCCCAACTGTATGCCCAGCGGATGCAGCTTGCTGATCCCGACATGGCGGTCGTGCTCCCTGAAATTATCTCGAAAGAACCGCTAGGCCCAGCCGTTCGTCAAAATGATGACCAATGGTTCAATCTTGTGAAGTGGTCGCTGTTTGCCATGCTAAATGCGGAAGAGCTGGGCATTACACAAGCTAACGTAGATGAACAGCTTAATTCGGAGAATCCTGATGTCATGCGCCTGCTTGGTCAAGATGGTGACTTTGGCGAGCCAATGGGCATCAATACCGATTGGGCGTACCAAATCATCAAGCAGGTGGGTAACTACGCCGATATCTTTGATAGAAACGTTGGTGCCGACTCTGATTTCAAGATTGCCAGAGGCTTAAACGCCTTGTGGAAAGATGGTGGCATTCAGTACGCACCCCCTATTCGTTAACCCTGTTCATCCTTCAAGCCCGTTAATCCATCACACTGAGCGACACTATTTTTTAAGCTAACAGCCACATTAGCGACTATGCATCAAAATAGAGCAATCACTAGTCGCTAATGTTTCTTTTTGCACCAATACTTTCGTATACAGCAGGCATTTTGCGTTGAAAAGCGCTGAATTTGACGACATATCCTTTCTGGCACCTTCCTTGCTAGCTTCTAGTGTCATGCATCTGCATGCATAACGACATTAAATCGAGTAAGGGGAACGACCATGATGAATAAAAAACACTTGGTACTGCTGGCCTCCGCGGGTGCTATCACGTTGGCCGGTGTCGCCACTGCTCAAGCTGATACGTTAGAAGACACGATGGAACGCGGCGCCGTACAGTGCGGCGTCAGCGACGGCCTGCCAGGCTTTTCCGCCCCGGACGATGAAGGTAACTGGCAAGGACTCGACGTTGACGTATGTCGTGCCGTTGCCGCCGCCGTTCTCGGTGATGCTGATGCGGTGAACTACATTTCCCTGAACGCCGTAGAGCGCTTTACGGCCCTGCAGTCTGGCGAAGTCGACGTACTATCACGTAATACCACCTGGACCACCACTCGTGACACCACCCTGGGCCTCAACTTCACTGGCGTGACCTTTTACGACGGTATCGGCTTCCTAGTTAACCGCGATCTGGGTCTGAGTGGTGCAGACGAATTGGATGGTGCCGCTATTTGTATTCAGTCTGGCACCACTACCGAACTCAACGTAGCCGACTACTTCCGCGCCAACGATATGCAGTTCGACCCCATTGTATTTGATACCTCTGAACAAACCGTGGGTGGCTTCCAGTCTGGGCGCTGTGATGTATTAACCTCGGATACGTCTCAGCTGGCGGCACTGCGTATTCAGCTAGATGAACCGGACAGCGCGGTCATTCTACCCGACATTATTTCCAAGGAGCCTCTGGGCCCTGTGGTACGTCAAGGCGACGATGTATGGTTTAACATCGTGAAGTGGTCGTTATTCGCCATGATTAACGGCGAAGAGTATGGCGTCACCAGCGAAAATGCCGAAGAGATGCTCAGCTCTGAGAATCCTGATGTTGCCCGCCTACTTGGCCAAGATGGCAACTACGGTGAAGGTATGGGCTTAGAAGCCGATTGGGCCTACAACATCCTGAGCCAAGTCGGTAACTACGGTGAAAGTTTTGAGCGCAACGTCGGTATGGGCTCTCCGCTTGAAATTGAACGTGGTGTTAACGCCCTCTGGAACCAAGGTGGCTTCCAGTACGCACCGCCGATTCGCTAAGCGTCTCGTTTGACCCCGGCCCGCCGCCCCATCCTTCCAAGGGCATCGGCGGGCCATTTGATTGACCGTCCGTATCGCGGAGACGCCTTCCATGTCCGTAAGCCCTAACACTCGTCCCGCTGGCCACAAGCCGCCGTTTTGGCGAGATCGCGCCAAACGTGCGCTTATTTTCCAGCTACTCCTCGTCGCCGCTGTGGCAGCCTTTTTGTTCTACATTGTCGGTAATGTCCAAGACAACTTATCCGCACGTGGTATCACCACCGGGTTTGGTTTCTTGGGCAACACCGCAGGTTTTGGGATTGTGCAGAGTCTGATCGACTACTCATCTCAAAGCACTTATGGCCGCACCTTCTTGGTCGGCTTACTGAATACGTTGCTGGTGGGTGGCCTAGGGGTATTGGCCGCGACCATCATTGGCTTTATTGTGGGCATCGCCCGCCTGTCGCCTAACTGGCTGCTAGCGCGCTTAGCCACTGCCTATATCGAAACTTTCCGCAATATCCCGCTGCTACTGCAAATATTCTTCTGGTACTTTGCGGTATTACGCACGATGCCAAGCGCCAGAGATAGCCTGGCATTTGGTGAAGTCATCTTTCTCAACGTACGCGGACTGTATTTACCCCAACCGCTGTTTGAGTCTGGCTTTGGCTTGATCCCTCTTACCTTCCTTGTCGCCATTGTTGCCAGTATTGCCCTGGTGATATGGAACAAGCGTCGCCATGAAGCCACAGGCAAACGCCTACCGGCTTACTGGATCTCGTTTTTACTGATTTTTGGCTTACCGCTGTTAGTGCTAGTTGCCACTGGCGTGCCAGTCACCTGGGAAATGCCGGAACTACGCGGCTTTAATTTCCGTGGCGGTATTACGGTAATCCCTGAGTTCCTCGCGCTTTGGCTGGCACTGTCGATTTATACCGCCTCGTTTATTGCTGAAATTGTCCGCTCTGGCATTCAGGCAATTTCGCACGGGCAAACGGAAGCTGCACAGGCACTAAGCCTGCCACGTAACCTGGTACTTCGTCTGGTGGTTATCCCTCAGGCACTGCGCGTCATTATTCCGCCGCTAACCAGCCAGTACTTGAACTTGATTAAGAACTCGTCGCTGGCAACCGCCATCGGTTATCCCGACCTTGTCTCGGTGTTTGCAGGCACCACGCTGAACCAGACCGGCCAAGCCATTGAGGTCATTGCAATGACCATGGCGGTCTACCTAACCATCAGCCTGCTGGTGTCCATGTTTATGAACTGGTTCAACGCCCGAGTGGCACTGGTTGAACGCTAGGCCGACGGTGAGGATATTTACATGATCCATAATCAAACAATCATTAAAGAGCGGCCAGCCCCCAGTAGTTCTGTCGGGGCGGTTGCCTGGCTACGTGCCAATCTGTTCAACGGCCCGATCAATACTATCTTTACCCTAATCGGGCTTTACATACTCTATTTGCTTGTCGTTCCCACCGTTCAGTGGGCGTTTTTGAATGCTGATTGGATCGGCACCACACGAGATGACTGCTCTCGGGAAGGGGCTTGCTGGGTATTCATCAATGCACGCTTCACCCAGTTTATCTACGGCTTGTATCCCCGTGAGGAAATCTGGCGAGCCAACATCGTCTTTGCTGGTTTCTTTACGCTGATAGCCTGGCTAGCTATTCCCCGCCTGCCCCTCAAACGTTGGGTGGCGATATTCGCGCTCGTCGGTTTCCCCATCGTTGCCTATGTGCTGCTGCACGGCGGCTACTTTGACATGCCTCGCGTGCCTACGCATCGCTGGGGTGGCTTACTGCTAACCCTGCTGCTGGCCACCGTCGGTATGGTGGGCGCACTGCCTATCGGCATTGTGCTGGCGCTGGGGCGGCGCTCCAATATGCCCATCGTGAAAAGTTTCTGCGTCGTATTTATCGAGTTCTGGCGTGGGGTACCTCTGATTACGGTGCTATTCATGGCCTCGGTAATGCTGCCGCTGTTCCTACCCTCTGAAATGAATGTAGACCGTTTAGTACGGGCGCTGATCGGCCTAACGCTATTCCAAAGCGCCTACATGGCCGAGGTGATTCGTGGCGGCCTGCAAGCCATTCCAAAAGGCCAGGAAGAGGCTGCTGCTGCGCTTGGCATGACCTACTGGAAGCGTATGGGGCTGATTGTGCTTCCTCAGGCGCTGAAAATGATGATTCCCGGCATTGTGAATACCTTCATTTCGCTGTTTAAAGACACCACCCTGGTCATGATCATCGGGCTATTTGACCTATTGGGGATCGTGCAAGCGGCGCTGGCCGACTCACGCTGGCTGGGCTTCTCACTGGAAGGCTATGTCTTTGCCGCCTTCATGTTCTGGGTCTTCTGTTTCAGCATGTCGCGCTATAGCCAGTATTTAGAGCGCAAGCTACACACCGGTCATAAGCGCTAACGCCGCTTTTATTAACGATTTTTTAGCAGGATAAAGACATGACTCAAGCAGCTACCGACATCTCTGGCACCCCGACTTCTGATCTAATGGTTGAAATGCGCGGCGTTAATAAATGGTACGGCGATTTTCACGTGTTGCGCGATATCGACCTGGAAGTAAAGCGCGGCGAGCGTATTGTTATTTGCGGGCCTTCAGGCTCGGGCAAGTCAACCTTGATTCGCTGCATTAACCATCTGGAAGAGCACCAGCAAGGCGATATCGTGGTAGGCGGCGTACCGCTTACCCAAGACGTTAAGCGTATCGAGCAAATCCGCCGTAGCGTGGGCATGGTATTCCAGCACTTCAACCTCTTCCCTCACTTAACCGTGCTGGAAAACTGCTGTATAGCGCCCATGTGGGTGCAAAAAAAGCCGCGTCGCGAGGCGGAAGAAATGGCCATGCAGTACTTAGAACGGGTGCGTATTGCTGAACAGGCGCTTAAGTACCCGGGTCAGCTTTCCGGCGGCCAGCAGCAGCGGGTCGCCATTGCCCGCTCACTGTGCATGCACCCTGACGTCATGCTATTCGACGAACCAACGTCGGCGCTTGACCCAGAAATGATCAAGGAAGTGCTAGACGTCATGGTGGAGCTTGCCAATGAAGGCATGACCATGCTGTGTGTGACCCACGAAATGGGCTTTGCCAAAACCGTTGCCGACCGGGTGATTTTTATGGACCAAGGGCAAATCATCGAAGAAAACGCCCCTGAGCCGTTCTTCAATAACCCGCAGTCAGAACGTACCCAGCTATTCTTAAGCCAGATTCTGGGGCACTAAGTAACGCAATTGATAAAGCAGTTGATAAAGCAATGGGCCTCATCGAAGGCCCATTGTTATCTGCAACGATGCCGATTCATTGCCCGCTCTCTCACAACCACTGCCAACCCGACTAACTCCCCAGCGGGGTAATACTGGCAGGCTGCAGGGCAGGTTGCTCGCGGTGTTGCGTCAGCGGTTTATTGGCGAGTGCTGTGAGCAATATCTGTAGTGGATCGCCATGGCTCACCACCAGCACCGTTTCGCCTTCACAGCGGCGCTCTAGCTCCTCAATCACTGCATACATCCTTGCGGCGACCTTGCTGACCGCCTCCACCTGATGCTGTTGATGCTCAGCATCCTGGGCATCTAACTCCCAGACGTCAGGGTAATGCCTATCCGGTTGGCCATCGAGTTCACCGAAGTAACGCTCACGAAGGCGCTCCTCTTTTTCCAGCGTTAAGCCAAACGCTGCAGCAACTCTTTCAGCGGTTTGTGTTGTCCGCAAAAAGTCTGAGTGCAGCACCTTGGTGGGCGTCGGCCAACACCATTGTGCAACGACTGTTGAGAGCTGCTCTTCGCCCAGAGGCGACAAGCCGAAGTCGCAAAGCCCACGCCCAGGCGAACTAATAATGAGGCCTTGTTCGTTCGCTTGGCTATGGCCATGGCGCATCAACAGATAGCGATTTCGCCAATGGTAGAAGGCAGCTGTGAAAGTGTTTGACATATCTTCGTAATAAACCCTAGATTGAAAGAGATCGTTTTCGAAAAATAAACATCTAGCGCTACAAATGTCCACTTACGAAACGTACGCGCAGTAAAAGAAGCGCTGAATTCGATAGTGGATAGCACAACACAAAAATAACGCACATAAGAGGCTAACTATGGAAACGTCACGTTTCTGCAAGCGTCCGCTTGCCATGCTAGCGGCTGCATCACTGCTCCCCTTCGCACTCCTCTCTACCCATGCCTTGGCAGAGTGCGAGCGTGGTGACCTGGACCCACTGTACTGCGATGAAAACGGCGACATGGTGGCTGATCGGCCAAGCGACGAGTCTGGATGGGCAAACCCGGACACGCTTATTTTTGCTTATACCCCGGTAGAAGATCCGGCCATTTATTCGGATATCTGGCAGCCCTTTATTGATCATCTATCCGAGGTCACCGAACGCGATGTGCGCTTCTTTGCTGTTCAATCTAACGCCGCCCAAGTCGAAGCCATGCGCAGCGGGCGCTTACACATTGCTGGCTTCTCGACCGGCCCGACTCCTTTTGCCGTGAACTTAGCAGGCGCGGTCCCCTTCGCACTGATGGGGTCAGATGATGGTCAGTTCGGCTACACCCTGCAGCTATTTACCCACGTAGACTCAGACATTGAGAGCCTGGAAGACCTCAAGGGCAAGCGTGTTGCCCACACCTCGCCAACGTCCAACTCCGGTAATCTAGCGCCGCGTGCCTTACTGCCAGAGCTTGGCATCACTCCCGAAGAGGATTACGACATCGTTTACTCGGGCAGCCACGATCAATCGATGCTGGGCGTCGTCGCTCGGGATTACGATGCCGCGCCGGTGGCTTCTGAAGTGGTCGAACGTATGGCAGCACGCGGCCTTTACGATGAGGAAGATGTACGTCTGATCTACGAATCTGATCGATTCCCAACCACTTCCTATAACTACGCCCATAACTTACACCCGGATCTTGTAGAAAAAATCGAGGAAGCCTTCTTTACCTTCGATTTCGTCGGCACCGAGCTTGGCGAGGAGTTTGAAGGCGTCGAAAAGTTTATTCCGATTAATTACAAAGATAACTGGCAAGTGATTCGTACCATCCAGGCGGCTAATGACGTGAGCTATACACGAGAAAACCTGGAGTAACAACGATTGCGCCGCCCCCAGCGGCGCAATTATTCGCCTTTCGATGGAAACAATCACATGCTGGAAATTACCAATCTGGTCAAACGTTATGGCCACAACGAGGCGGTGCTGAAGGGACTCGATCTTAAGGTAGAGGACAACAGCGTTGTTTCTATTGTTGGCGCGTCTGGTGCTGGTAAAAGCACCATGCTTCGCTGTATCAATCGCTTAGTAGAACCTACATCGGGCTCTATCAAACTCAACGGCACCGAACTGGTGAATGTGAAAGGCGCTGAATTACGCCGTGCCCGGCGCAAAATTGGCATGGTCTTCCAGGGATTTAACTTACTTGATCGCCTCACCGTCATGGAGAACGTACTGGCTGGGCGGCTTGGCTACGTTAATCTCTATCAAGCAATCTCACGTCGCTACCCTCAAGCCGATATAGAGCGTGCATTTACCCTTATGGAGCGCGTTGGGATTGCTCATTACGCCAATAAACGTGCCGATGAGCTTTCCGGCGGTGAGCGCCAGCGTGTCGGGGTGGTGCGGGCATTAATGCAAGAACCTGACCTGTTGCTGGCCGACGAACCAACAGCATCGCTCGACCCACGCACGTCCGAGCAAATAATGATACTGCTGCAGAGCCTTGCCAGTGAGCTTTCGCTACCGGTATTGATCAATATTCATAACGTTGCGCAAGCAAAAACCTACACTGAGCGCATTGTCGGCTTACGCCACGGCAAGATGATTTTTGATGGCGTGCCTGCAGACTTCAACAAAGACGCTCTTGATGCCATTTATGGTGGTATTGAAGCGCCTGACGATGCTATTACCGAGCAGCCCGGTGCCCATGCTGAGGAGCCACGACATGACGCCGTCTGACTCCCCGTCTCCCCCACGTACCTGGAAAAAACCGCCATTCATTGCCAACCCCATCATCCGCTACGGCATTTTTATTGTCGCGGCGATTTATCTGGTGTGGGCTTTCGGTTCTTTGCCGTTTAACTGGGCGCGCATTTCAGAAGGCTTACCGCGGGCAGCGCGCATCTTTAGCGGGGGCTTTCCACCCAGCTTGGAACGTTACGAGTTGCTACTAACAGGCTTTAAAGAGAGCTTCCAAATTGCCATTCTCGCCACACTACTAGGCGTTTTTCTATCGATTCCTTTTGCGGTGATGGCCGCTCGTAACATCGCCCCGATGCCCATTTACGTGATTGGCCGCGCGGTCATTATTATCTCGCGCAGCTTTCACCCCGTTATCGTGGCTATTTTATTCGTGGCAGCCGTTGGGTTTGGGCCGCTGGCAGGTATTTTAACGCTGACTCTCTACTCCATCGGGTTTGTTGGAAAGCTGCTAGCAGAAGAGATCGAAGAGATTGACTGGGGGCAGGTAGAAGCCATGCGCGCGGCAGGAGCAGGCTACATTGCCACGCTTTATTACGCCGTCTTTCCACAAATATTGCCCCGCCAGGTCGGTCTATCGATGTACCAACTTGATAGCAACCTACGCGCCTCTGCGGTGGTCGGCATCGTCGGTGCAGGCGGTATCGGTGGCACATTAATGAATGCCTTTGGTCGCTATGATTACGACTTCGCCTTTGCGATTTTACTGGTCATTATTGCGGTTATTTTACTGAGTGAAGGCATCAGCGGCTGGGTGAGGAAAAAAATATGGTAGATCACGCTCAGCAACTTGCCGACCGTGTTTGGCATCGCTACGACCGTAAAGAACGCTTAATCCGCTACGCTGTACTGCTAGGCACACTGATGCTGGTGTTCTGGGCGGTTCGCGATATTGATATTTTCTGGCCCTGGGTATGGGACGCGCCCAACCAAATGTCTAATTTGGCTGCGCGAATGTGGCCGCCTAGCCCTGCCGGGTTAAGCAATATTCTGAACGCGCTGCTCGAAACAGTACATATCGCGACGTTAGCCACATTTCTGACTATTTTTCTCGCCTTGCCAGTCGCCTATATCGCCGCCCAGAACACCACCCCCAATCGTGCTTGCCTATGGCTGGGGCGCTTTATTCTAGTCTCCAGCCGCTCGGTTAATACGATTATATGGGCGCTGTTATTCGTGGCTATTTTTGGCCCCGGCGTATTAGCAGGGATCCTGGCGATTGTGTTTCGCTCGATAGGCTTTATTGGCAAATTAATGGGTGAAGCCATTGAAGAAATCGATCGTCGCCCGGTGGAAGCGATGGAAGCCACCGGTGCTTCCAAGGCAAAAGTGGTCGCCTACGCTATTGTGCCCCAGGTGATGCCAGCCTTTTTTGCCATCGTGATTCTGCGCTGGGATATCAACATCCGGGAATCCACCGTGCTGGGACTCGTTGGCGCAGGTGGCATTGGCGTGATTCTGCAAGGCGCTATCGACACCTTTGCTTGGCCGACAGTCGCTACTATTTTGATCGCGATTATCATTTTGGTACTGATTGGCGAAGCCATTACTAGCCTACTGCGCAGCAAAGTGCTTTAACCCCTTTTTACCTTCGCAAGTGTTTGACCAAACGGCAAACGCTTGCCATGGTTAGAGGGTAACTAACGACAAGGAGGACGTACGACGATGACCACCTATATCGTGGTAGCTGACGCCGCCCGCGCGCGTATTTTTACCCGTGATGCGTTGAATCTCACTGAGCATGAGAGCCTTGTACACGCAGCAGGCAGGCTGCACGAAGGTGATTTAATCACCGATCGCCGCGGTGCCGATGTTCATGAATCTACGTCAACCTCATCGCGCTCGTCTGGAGAAGAGGGCGCTGCCTCGCAGCATGAAAATGAGCTGTTTGCCAAAGAAGTCGCCAAGCGCTTATATGGTGCACGCGTCGATAACAGCATGGAAAAGCTTATTATGGTCGCGCCACCGAAATTTCTTGGGCTACTGCGAGAAAAGCTCGACAACACCACCCACAAACTGGTCATTCACACGCTTTCAAAAGATTTGAGTAAAGCTTCCCTGGCCGATATTCAAAACGCCGTTAGCGACCTACGCTAATGCTCTCTACGTCACCCTCGCTTTCCCACTAAGCACGCTTTTCTGCTAAAGAAGTGGTCGCTTTTGCCGATAGTCGTCTGACCCCTGACGATTTAGAGAGCGACCATGTTTTCCTCCCTGCGAGCCCGCATCTTACTAGCCGCCCTCACGGCCATTATTGTAGCCCTCATCATTAATGGCATAGCCAGCTACACCACCGTCAAGCATCACAACAATCAACAAGTAAGTCGCAATCTCAGTGCCGTCGTTAACGGTAACACCCAGGCGATTAATGAGTGGTTTAACGCTCGCTATACCATGCTGGCCAGCATGGATGATGCTGTTGGCAGCAGCGACCCGCTTGCCGCATTGCGACAGCTGTCTGATTCTGGAAGCTTCATGACGGCCTATATGGCTTATCCCTCTACGTCTGATGCTGTTTTTTCTGATAACTGGCAGCCGCCTAGTGATTATGACCCTCGCCAACGCCCCTGGTATCAAGACGCTGCCAACGCCAAAGACACCATTATCACAACGCCTTATGTCGATGCCCAAACAGGGGGGTTAATCGTTACCTTTGCACGCCCCTTCTACCGTAACGGGCAGCTCGCCGCTGTCATTGGTGCAGATATCACCATTGAAGATGTCATTGATATTGTGGCCAGTATCGCCCCGACACCTTCAAGCTTCGGTTTTTTGACGACGGAAGATGGCACGCTTGTGGCGCATCCTGACGCTGAGTTAACGCTTGAGCCGTCCTCAGTGTTGAGCAGCGATCTAACCAACGACAGCTTGGCCAAGATTATCCAAGCCGAAGAGCCTCAAGCGCTTGAACTGCAAAACAGTGGCAAGCTGCTGATGGGCAGCACAGTGGGCGGCAGTAGTGGCTGGCAGTTAGTCGTGGCGCTTGATGAGCACGAAGCCACCGCAGGCCTGCGTGCCATTGCGACTACCTCAATTATCACTTTGTTGATTGTCGCGGCCATCACCGCCGTTATATTTGGTGTCCTGCTTTCATTGATGCTTCGTAGACTGCTTGGCGTGCGCAACGCGATGGATAACATTGCCTCGGGAGATGGCGATTTAACCCTGCGTTTGCCAGAAGAAGGCAACGATGAAGTGACCCAAATTGCCAGCGCGTTCAACCGTTTTGTCGGCAAAATGGAAGCCGTATTGGTTGATGTCCGCACGAGCAGTGAAGCGGTTCATCACGCGGCCAACGAAATTGCCATGGGTGGTCAGGATTTATCACGCCGTACCGATAACGCGGCCGCAAGCCTGCAGCAAACATCTGCGTCGATCGAGGAAATCACCAGCACCGTTCAACACACTGCCGCATCTGCCCAGCAAGCCAACCAGCTCTCCCATGCCGCATCAAACGTTGCGAAGGAAGGCGGCCAAGTGGTGGCAAATGTCGTCACAACAATGGAAGACATTTCTCAATCCTCTAATAAAATTGGTGAGATTGTCACGCTGATGAACAGCATTGCCTTCCAAACCAATCTACTGGCACTCAACGCCTCTGTAGAAGCGGCCCGTGCCGGCGAACATGGCCGTGGCTTTGCCGTAGTGGCCGACGAGGTCCGCAAGCTTGCGGGGCGCAGTAGCGAAGCTGCCAACGATATTCAAAAGCTAATCGAAGACTCACAAAGCAAAGTCAACAATGGCACCTCTCTGGTACAAAATGCGGGTGCGACGATGCAGGATATTGTTGCCCATATCACCCGTGTTACCGATGTGCTGGAGGAGATTAACGCAGCCACCAGCGAGCAGAGCGACGGCATTAATCAAGTCAATATTGCCGTTGCCGAGCTTGATCGCATGACCCAGGAAAACGCTGCCATGGTGGAAGAGTCCACTACTGCTGCTGAGCAACTGAAAGAGCAAGCGGAGCATCTCGCGGGGACTATCAGCAGCTTTAAACTGTCCCACGCTGCCACGCCTGCTTTGCAAGTGCCCTACCAAACACCTGACAACCAACGTCGCCATATCGCCTAGGGATTACACTATGCATTTCCGCTCATTACGCTCTTTTGTCGTGGCACTAGCAGGCCCTTGCCTGTTAGCCATTGTGGCCGCCCTGGTGGTGTATAACTTGATCGCCGCCTCACACACTCAACAAACCGTGGATGACCACACCAGTGAGCTCATGGAAGGCGCGCTGGATGCCCGCTTAAACGCCATTGCCGAAGCAGAAGGTCAGCGCATTCAGCGCGAGCTGGACAAAGCGATGACGCTGGCCAGCCAACTCGCCATGACCAATGCGTTAATGGGCATGGACGATGCAGAAGGCCAACGCGCACTCTACTTAAGCCGCCGACAGCTATCAAACCTTGTGCGCCAAACCGTCGCCGACAACCCTGACCTAGTGGATGCCTATATCGGCTGGGAGCCCAACGCTTTTGGAGATGACGCGCGCTACGCGGGTGACGAGCGCTACGGCCATGACGCCAGCGGCCGCTTTATGCCTTGGTGGTACCGCACTGATGATGGCGAGCTGGCGATACTGCCGCTAGGTGAGGACATAGAGAGCGAAACGCCCCTGGCAAGCGGCGTGCGCGAAGGCGAGTACTACCTGTGTCCACGGGAAACCTTAGCTCCCTGTATTATCGACCCCGCGGCTTACGACTTCGGCGGTGAAACCCAGCTAGTCACCTCGTTCAACGCGCCGATCTTGGTAGATGGCGAATTTCGCGGTGTGGCGGGGATTGATTTGGCGCTTAACTTTATCCAAACCCTGTTAAACGATGCTAACCAGGCGCTTTATAACGGCGCTGGCCGGATGACACTGGTGGCGGGACGTGGCGGTTTGGTAGCGGATACCGCTGGCAAAGAAGCCTTGGGCTTGCCCGCTAGCGATTCGCTAAGTGACACGCTATTGGCAGGCATTGAGCAGGCAACAACGCAGGGCAGCCTACACAGCAGCATGGCCGATGGTATGTTCCAGCGTTATCAGCCTATCACCCTTGGCAATACGGACCAGCCCTGGGTGCTGGTACTGCAGCTTCCCGAGTCAGTGGTACTGGCCGAACTGAACGCCTTGCAAGACGTGCTCAGCGAGCAGCGTCAGCAAAACACGCTGGGCATGACGCTGGTGGGCTTATTGCTGGCCGCGATTGGTGTCGGCGCACTGTGGTGGATTGGTGGACGAATCGCACGCCCTCTTAAACGCCTAGCCAACCGGATGGAAGAGATCGCAACCGGACATGGCGACCTTACCCAACGCTTGCCAGTTCATGGCCGCGACGAGAGCGCAGCGGTAGCAGAACAGTTCAATGCCTTCGCGGAGAAAATCCAAACCATCTTGCTGGATGTACGGCGCAGCAGCGAAGCGGTTAACCATGCGGCCAATGAGATTACCCAAGGAGGGCACGATCTTTCTCGGCGCACCGAACAGGCCGCCGCCAGCCTGCAACAGACCTCTTCAGCCATGGAAGAGATCAGCAGTACCGTTGGCCACACCACCCACGCCTCACAGGAAGCCAGCGGGCTTTCCCAAACCGCCTCGGAGCTAGCGTCCCGTACTGACAGTGCGTTTGAGCAGGTGGTCGCCACGATGACGGATATTCGCACCAACTCTGATGAAATTCAGAGCATTGTCAGCGTCATTGATGGTATCGCTTTCCAGACTAACCTACTGGCGCTAAACGCATCTGTAGAGGCTGCCCGTGCAGGGGAGCATGGTCGTGGTTTTGCCGTCGTGGCTGATGAAGTGCGCAAACTCGCCTCGCGCAGCAGCGACGCCGCCAAAGATATTCGCCAACGCATCGATGCCTCGGCAGGTAAGGTAGAAAGCGGTACCCAAATGGTGCGTGATGCCGAAGCAGCTATGCATGAACTGGCTCAAAGCGTGACGCGCGTTACTCAAATGCTCGGCGATATCAGCACGGCCGCGCGAGAACAAAACGATGGTATCAGTCAGGTAAGCATTGCCGTCACCGATCTAGATCAGATGACTCAGCAAAACGCAGCCCTAGTGGAGGAGTCCACCACCGCCGCCGAACAGCTAAAAGATCAGGCGGATCGGCTCGATGCACTGGTGGGTGGCTTCACGCTTGAAGCACATGACAACCGCCACCCACAGAGCCAACACACGCTGCCTGCGCCAACGCCGGCACAGTACTAAACAGCGATTAAATCAGGCCGCCAGGAGATCGGCAGTAGCGGAGGTTTATCGCTACGCTGGGCTCCGGCGGTCATTATCCTGCCAGGCCTCATTGCGAGGCCCACCTCGTTATCCATCCTGCCTTAGCTCAGTTTACTCCAGGGCGTGTTCTCCCCCTTGCGAACCGATAACTACACGATCTTAAGCATACGCCTAAAGTCGTAATCATTGGTGCCGATAGTAGGGCTGCAGATAGTACTTATCAGATAGTACTTATCAGATAGTACGTAACAGATAGTACGTAACAGATAGTACCTACAAAGTGGCCTATTTCAGGCCTTAGCTTTCCTAACTAGCGAGACTATATTCATGCTGTCGTCCCTACGCTTGCGTATTCTTATCATCACATTAATGGTAATTACGCTAGCACTGACTATTAATGCCTCAGTCAGCTACCTGACCCTGCAAACACATAATGACCAGCAGGTAACTCAGCAGTTGGCCTCAATTGCACAGGGTAACGCCCTGGCCATTGAGGAGTGGGTTGATGCCCGAGCCGCCATACTAGAAGCCGCGCGCACGCCAGTGATCGATAATGACCCGCTTGCGCCACTCATTCAGGTAGCAGAGTCAGGCGGTTTCCTAACGGCATTTTTCGGCCAAGCCGATGGTAGCCACCTTTCGTCCGATGGCTGGGTACCAGACAGTGATTTTGATCCACGCCAGCGCGACTGGTACCAAGCAGCAACAAAGCAGGATCGTACTATCGTCTCGCTGCCTTACGTGGACGCTAATAGCAATCAGCTAGTGGTTAGCTTTGCTACGCCAGTCAAGCGTAATGGCCGTTTGTATGGGGTGATCGGCGGCGATGTCGTCATCGACAACCTAGTCAGTCAGGTCAACGCTATTCGGCCAACGCCTTCGAGTTTCGCCTTTCTAAGTAGCGGTGGCGAAACAGTCATTGCTCACCCCGACACTGCACTGACGCTCAAACCGCTGAGTCGAATTAGCGACACCCTGTCCCCTGCGTCCATCGAACAACTAAGTGCTGCGCAAGACGCGTGGGAGCCTATTGAAGTCGATGGCCTGGATAAGCGACTCTCAGTGACCCCCATCGCAGGAACCGACTGGGAACTCGGCGTGGCACTAGACGAGCATGAAGCTACTGCAGGGCTGCGGGCCATCCTCAAATCTTCACTGTTGACGCTAATCGCCATCATTGCTGTCACGGCGCTGCTGTTGAGCCTGTGGCTCAAACGTACTTTCGCTGGCCTAGAACGGGCGCGTGATGCCCTGGATGACATTGCCAGCGGCGAAGGTGATCTAACCCGCCGACTTCCCGAACAGGGCAGTGATGAAGTAGCTCAGATCTGCGGTGCTTTCAACCGCTTTGTAGGCAAAATGGAAGCGGTATTGGTCGATGTACGCACCAGCAGTGAATCGGTGCACCATGCCGCTAACGAAATTGCCTTGGGCGGCCAGGATCTATCCCGCCGTACCGATAACGCAGCTTCTAGCCTGCAGCAGACTTCTGCCTCAGTCGAACAGATAACCAGCACCGTAGAGCACACCGCTGCCTCGGCCCAAGAGGCCAACAAACTCTCTCAAACGGCCTCGAAAGTAGCGAAAGAAGGCGGGCAAGTGGTCGCCAATGTGGTTACCACGATGGAAGATATTTCCCAGGCCTCCCATAAAATTGGCGAAATCGTCACGCTAATGAACAGTATTGCCTTCCAAACCAACTTGCTGGCCCTTAACGCTTCCGTAGAAGCCGCCCGGGCAGGGGAGCATGGCCGTGGTTTTGCGGTCGTTGCTGATGAAGTACGCAAATTAGCAGGGCGCAGTAGTGAAGCCGCCAACGATATTCAAAAACTCATTGAAGACTCACAAAGCAGAGTGAATAACGGTACCGCATTAGTGCAAAACGCGGGCGCAACCATGCAGGACATTGTCGCTCATATCACTCGCGTTACCGATGTGTTGGAGGAAATCAACTCCGCCACGAGTGAGCAGAGCGATGGTATTAAACAGATCAATATCGCCGTGTCTGAACTTGACCGTATGACCCAGGAGAATGCTGCCATGGTGGAAGAGTCCACCACTGCCGCTGAACAGCTGAAAGAGCAAGCTGATCATCTGAAGGGCACCATCAGCAGCTTTAAGCTGTCTCGACACCCTTCGGCTCCCCTAACCGTCAACTCGCCCAACGTTTTGCCATCGTATTGAGTGACTATCGTATTGAGTGACTAAGGAATCGGCGGCAGTGGAATATCATCACTGCGCTTGGCACCCGCGGTCATCTCGCGGCAAAGTCGCAAGAACTCGCGCACCCCCGTGGTAAGGTACTTGTGGCGGTGCCAGATGAAAGTAAACTGACGTTTTAAGTCTAATTCCGGTGTTGGCAGAGGCACTAAGCTGCCACGCCGGAAAGCATCACGCAGTGCTAGCCTGGAAACGCAGCCAATCCCCAGGCCTGATTCTACTGCCCGCTTAATACCCTCGGTATGCTCAAGCTCCAACAGGGTATTAAACCGACTACGCCGATGCCGCGCGGCGTGCTCAAGAGTCATGCGGGTGCCAGAACCCTCCTCGCGCATAATCCAGTCTTCACGCAACAGTTGTTCCAGCTCAAGATGCTCGCGACCCGCCAACGGGTGGCGCGGTGAGCAGAAGACGCACAGCTCATCCTCTACCCATGGCTGACTAATAATCATATCGTCGTCGCACTGCCCTTCAATCAGCCCTAAATCAAGCGAGTGCTGGCGCACACTCTCAATAATGTGGCGCGTGTTACGCACCGCCAACCGCACCCGACTGCCTGGGTAGCGCTGCATAAAATCGCTGATCAACAGAGTGGCTAGATAATTGCCAATGGTTAGCGTTGCACCCACGTCCAATGCGCCTACGCCCTGCTGGCCGCGCAACAGTTCCTCTACCTCTTCGGCCCTGTCCAGCAAGGCCACCGCTTTTGGCAACAGTTGAAAGCCCAACGCATTAAGCTTCAGCCGTTTGCCCATGCGGTCGAGAAGCTGGCAGTCAAACTGACGCTCAAGCTCCGCTAGCGACGTACTGGTAGCAGATTGGGACATAGCGAGGGCACGCGCCGCCTGAGAAACACTTTCGTGCTGGGCGACGGCCACAAAGACTTCCAACTGGCGCAGGGTGTAATGCATAGAGACAACCTATCTTGTTTCGGCGACATATCTATTCTTTAGATAAGTGTTATCAGTATAATTCGCTTAACAGATATATCTCTCTTTATTTAGAATTAGTAGCAACATATTTAGCCATTTTTTATGCTTTTTTAGAATATGGCAGACGAGGCTTAGGCCACTCTGCCCATTGGAGGAGTTAGCATGAGCAAGTTTGCCCTGGAAGAAGTCCTCAGCGTTCACCACTGGAACGACACCCTGTTCAGCTTCCGCACCACTCGCGAGCGTAGCCTACGCTTCAAAAATGGTCAGTTTGTGATGATTGGCCTGGAAGTGAACGGCAAACCGCTGATGCGTGCTTACTCCATCGCCAGCCCCAACTACGAAGACCATCTGGAATTTTTCAGCATCAAAGTACCCGATGGCCCGCTCACCTCGCGCTTGCAGCACCTTCAAGTTGGCGACCAAATTATGGTCAGCCGCAAGCCTACGGGCACGCTGGTATGCGATGACCTGCTTCCCGGCCGCAACCTTTACATGCTTTCCACCGGAACAGGCCTTGCACCGTTTATGAGCCTGATCCAAGACCCAGAAGTGTACGAGCGCTTTGAAAAAGTTGTGCTGGTGCATGGCGTACGCGAAGTATCTGAACTTGCCTATGCCGACTTTATTACCAAAGAGCTGCCTGCTCACGAGTATTTAGGCGAAGAGATTGCCGAGAAGCTGGTGTACTACCCCACGGTTACCCGTGAAGAATTCCACACCATGGGACGCCTAACCGATCACATTCGCAGCGGCAAGCTGTTTGAAGATACCGGTCTTCCGCCGATTGATCCGCGCCAAGACCGCGCGATGATTTGCGGCAGCCCCGCCATGCTCGACGACACTAGCGCGCTGCTAGACGAATTGGGCCTGAATATTTCCCCGCGGATGGGCGAGCCGGGCGATTACGTGATTGAGCGTGCCTTTGTTGAGAAGTAAGGGGTGAAAAGTAAGAAGTGAAGAGTCAGAAATAGAAGGCAAGGAAAGGTTTGCCAACTCGTAAGTAACAACGCAACGCCCCGCTAAGCAGGCCGCTTAGCGGGGCGTTTTGGTAATTTTAGGCTGCGAAGCACCCGTCGCGATTAAACCGCGTCTTTACCGGTTTCGCCGGTACGAATACGAATCACCTGCTCCAGCGGCATAACAAAGATTTTGCCATCGCCGATTTTGCCGGTATTGGCAACCTGCGTAATGGCATCAATAACCTGTTCCGCCATATCGTCATCTACCGCAACTTCTAGCTTTACTTTGGGCAGAAAATCCACCACGTACTCTGCACCACGATATAGCTCTGTGTGACCTTTCTGACGGCCAAAGCCCTTCACTTCCGTTACCGTAATGCCCTGCACGCCGATATCAGAGAGCGATTCGCGTACGTCATCAAGCTTAAACGGCTTGATAATGGCTGAGATCAATTTCATTGCGACATCCTCTAGCTTGGTGGCCTTTTATTAAAGGTTGGCGGGACACTGCTGTTAGCCAAGCCCGTTAGCGTTAAGCATACACCGCTACAGGCAGAGAATAAAAAATCAGCGCCTATGGATTGTAACAATGCACTAAGGCAAAAAGGCCTCCCGTTAGGGGAGGCCAAAAGAGCACGCCAGCTCATTTCATTAGCGTAAGCTTATTTCTTAACGCTAAATTCAGGATAGGCTTCAAGACCGCACTCAGCAATATCGACACCTTCATACTCTTCTTCTTCGCTAACGCGGATACCCATGATGGCTTTCAGCACCAGCCACACCACTAGGCTGGCAACGAATACCCAGCCAAAGATACCAACGATACCGATCAGCTGTGCGCCGAAAGAAGCGTCGCCATTGGTCAGCGGAACCGCCAGCACGCCCCAGATACCCACCACACCGTGTACCGAGATAGCACCGACCGGATCATCAAGCTTCAGTTTGTCCAGCGTGACGATCGCAGCGACAACGATCAAGCCACCCACCGCTCCAATCACCGCAGCGCCTAGCGCAGAAGGCGACAGAGGATCCGCAGTAATCGCGACAAGACCAGCCAGTGCACCGTTAAGCGCCATGGTAAGGTCCGCTTTACGGAACCACAGTTTGGCAAGAATCAGTGCGGCAAGCACGCCACCGGCAGCCGCCGCATTAGTGTTAACAAACACTTGAGCAACGTTGTTGGCAGAGCTGATGTCGGACATTTTCAGTTCAGAGCCGCCGTTGAAACCGAACCAACCCATCCAAAGGATAAAAGTACCCAGTGTGGCCAGCGGCATGTTGGCGCCTGGAATCGCGTGGATAGACCCATCTTTACCGTACTTACCTTTACGTGGGCCAAGCACCAATACACCCGCTAAGGCAGCCGCGGCACCCGCTAAGTGAACAATGCCGGAACCCGCGTAATCGGAATAGCCGACTTCAGACAACCAGCCGCCGCCCCACGTCCAGTAGCCAGACACCGGATAAATAAAGGCTGTCATCACTACTGCGAAGGCCAGGAATGCCCACAGCTTCATGCGCTCAGCAACCGCACCAGACACAATCGACATGGCTGTGGCCACAAACACTACCTGGAAGAAAAAGTCAGAGCGCATTGAGTAGTAAGGCGCATCATCACCGCCTGCGGTCACTGCATCCACGCTGTTTTCAGCGCCAATCAAGAAACCAAGGTTGGGTAGGAAGCCACCCGCGCTGCTGGAATACATAATGTAGTAACCCACCAGCAAGTACATGGTGCAGGCAATCGCAAACAGCGCGATATTTTTGGTCAGAATCTCGGCGGTGTTTTTCGAACGTACCAAGCCAGCCTCAAGCATTGAGAAGCCAGCGGCCATCCACATGACGAGCACGCCGCAAATTAGGAAGTAAAACGTGTCGAGCGCGTAGCTCAGATCAGTCAACTCATTCATTTTAAGTTCCCCGTTGAACTATAGAAATGATCCGAAAAAACAGCTTCAAACGGCGTCTGCACCGCGTTCGCCTGTCCGAATCCGAATAACGTCTTCAAGCGGTGTCACAAACACCTTGCCGTCACCGATCTTGCCGCTGTTAGCTGCGCTACAGATCGCTTCCAATACGCTCTCTAACCGGGTGTCGTCCACGGCCACTTCAACTTTTACCTTGGGTAGAAAGTCGACGACGTACTCTGCCCCCCGATACAGCTCGGTATGCCCCTTTTGACGACCGAAGCCTTTAACTTCAGTCACCGTGATGCCCTGAACGCCGTTGTCAGCGAGCGCTTCACGAACGTCGTCAAGTTTGAATGGCTTGATGATAGCGGTGATGAGTTTCATCCCGGATCTCCCCTGCTGGATTAGGTAGCGGCAGCGCCGCCCGAATTAACTGCTTATCTCGTTAATGCGCATACCGTGCCACCCAACTTTTTTTTCTTATAAGTCAGCAGTTTGTTTTATAAAAATTAAGGTTTTTCGGTGGCAAGGAAGACTTAGTAGCCGCCGCCACTGCCCGCTTGCACCATAAAAGAACATGAATAAAAACGCGGCGCTCTATTTCGATGCACTCCTTCGATGCACCCCGCCGATAAAGAGAGGCCAGAGGCTAATTTGCAAACGATGCATGCGCATCGACGGCGGGTTGCGTATCCTTATTAGTAAGCAGTGCACATTTATGCGTGGTCATTTAAGGAGAGAGCGATGGCGCCTCAAGATCGCATTAGCCGTTTAGCCCAGCAAATTGGGGATCGTTTACAGAACGCCTCCCAAGCCCCGGAAGATATTCAAAAAGGCGTACAGCAGGTAGTGCGTGGTGCCTTTGACAGGCTGGAGCTGGTGTCACGGGAAGACTTTGATATTTTGATGGATGTATTGCAGCGCACCCGCTCACGCGTTGAAGCTCTAGAGCGCCAAGTGGCCAGCCTTGAGGCCGCCGTGGAAGCGTCTACCTCAACGAGCCCTTCCCCCATTGAAGCAGAAGCACCACCAACCCCCGCTCCTGAACCGAACAGTGATGGTTCAGAGGATGACAAGCCCGCCTAAATCCAGAACGGACGGCAATAGGTTGACGACGCCTATTGCCGACTAAGTGGTGGCTTAATACGTTGATGTTGATGACGTAAAGAGCGTCATACCCACTTAATAAACACGAATCAATATCATTGACTTTGATTGTTGTGGTGATACTCTCCGCCTCCTACTCCCTAACTGCTCGCGGATTGTTCACCATGTCTGACTGGTCTTCTTCAACGGCTACACTCATTGGCACGGGTCTATTACTAGGCTTTTCCGGCGCTGTTTTCGCCCAAAACACAACGTCTGGATCCACGCTAAACGCAAACGCTGGAGATACCATGGTGGTGGTTGGCTCCCGCACCCCAACCCAGATCAGTCAGATACCTGGCGCGGTATGGGTGATTGATAAAGAGATGCTGCAACAGCAGACCCGCAATGGTGCAGACCTAAAGACGGCTTTGGGGCAACTTGTGCCGGGGCTGGATCTAGCACCGCAAGGGCGCACCAATTATGGGCAAAACATGCGTGGTCGGGGCGTGCAGGTGCTTATCGATGGCGTATCTCTGAACAGTTCGCGTGGGCTTTCCCGTCAGTTCGATGCCATCGATCCCTTCAATATTGAGCGTGTAGAAGTGCTTTCCGGCGCCAGCAGCCTGTATGGCGGCGGTGCTACGGGGGGCTTGATCAATATCATTACGCGCAAAGGCGAAGAAGGCCTGAACTGGCGCACCGAAGCAGGCATCACCACAGGCTTCAACAACAGCGATGATATGGATCGACGTCTGTCGCAATCGATCAGCGGCGGCAATGAGCGGGTTCAGGGCTATCTGGGTACCTCCATTGTGGACAACGGCCGTCACTATGACGGCAGTGGTCAGGAGATCTTTCCCGATATTGCCCAGACCGACCTGCAGGACAATCGCAGCATTGATGTATTGGGCAACCTCTCGTTCCGTTTGACCGATGAACAGAGCCTGGAACTGGGCGCCCAGCTGTATCGTTCCGGTTACGAAGGTAACCGGGGGGTTTACTTTCCCAACCTCGACGCAGCCACGCCCAACTTGAACGATGCCGAGATTCGCGACGGCTACCGTTCACAGCGCGACCCGGAAACCGACCGCAAGCTGGTCAACGTCAACTATCACCACGCTAACCTATGGGGACAAAACTTCTATCTACAGGCCTTCCATCGAGAAGAGGAATCCAGCTTCCAGGCCTTTCCTTACCCTGTCTCGGATGGCCTGCAGTTTCGTGCATCGCAACAAAATACTGATTTAAGCGGTATTAAAGCGCTGTTTGAGTCGCGCCTGGGTGATGACATTTCATTGACCTATGGGCTCGACCTGGATCGCGAAAAATTCGATGCCAGCCAGATGCTGTTTAATACCGATGTATCAGATGCCACCGGAGGTTTGGTGCAGCAGGCTTCGGGCGTTGAGCCCCGCTACCCAGGCTATCAGGTGGACGGGCTTTCGGGCTTCGTCCAAGGTGACTGGCAGGCCACCCAGGCGCTTAAGCTCTCCGCAGGGTTGCGGCAGCAGCATATGGATGTCGAAGTGGGCGATTTCCAGGGTATTCCCGGCGGTAAGAACGATTACGAAGCCACGCTATTGAATGCCAGCGTCCTCTACGATTACGGCAACGGTCACCAGAACTGGCTGCAGTTTAGCCAGGGCTTCGAGCTGCCAGATCCCGCCAAATACTACGGCAAGAGCCCCGAGGTGAGTGTCAATAACAACCCTCTATCTGCCATCGAGACAGATCAGGTGGAGCTAGGCTGGCGCTACCAGGGGGGTAACTGGATGGCTCAAACGGCACTCTACTACGCTTGGTCGGACAAGGCAGTAGAGAACGCCCAGGATCTGAGCGTCAGCGTAGTGGACGAAAAGAAACGCGACTTTGGCCTAGAGAGCGCGGTAACCCGTTACTTCGACAACGGCCTGGAGGTCGGCGGCACTCTACACTTAGTGCGTTCCGAGCAGGAGAACAGCCAAGGGGAGTGGGAGAAGCGTGACGCCCGCTATGCATCGCTCTCCTCTTCAACGGCCTTTATCGGCTGGACCGACTACGTGCGTTCGGCGCGCTTGCAAGCCAGCCATACTTTCGATCTGAAAGACGACGCGGATCGTGAGATCGACGGCAACACCACCCTCGATCTATCGCTCAGCCAGGAGACCGATTTTGGCACCGTGAGTCTGGGCATACAGAACCTACTCGATGATCAGTACTCCACCGTCTGGGGCCAGCGGGCCGCTATGTTCTATTCGCCCTACTACGGTCCAGAATACCTCTACGACTATCAAGGGCGCGGACGTACTTACACCCTGAACTGGTCGATGGCGTATTAAGCACCGCCCCGCTACTCGCAGGCAGCCGCTCAACAGCGAGGTAATGGGAATGGCGACACTCGACACACTCGCGCCACTCACCACCTATGACCTGCTGGCCCTTGGTCAGCGCTTCGGGATCGATTACCGCTTTCCCGAAGCGCCTGACCACTCCCCATCGCCTTACGTGGCTCGCGGGCGTGTGATCGATTTCGAGATCACCCCAGCCCTACGCGTGACGCACTCAGATCTTGATGTTCTGCACGCTTATGCCTCCACCTCCCGTCGTACCGCTCCGTGGTTTCTCAGTGTGATACTTGAGGGCTGCATTCACGTGGGGCTCGGCCACCAGTCATTTCAATTACAGGCTGGCGACGCCTTCAGTGCGCACTTCAATCAGCAGACCGGGCTTGAGGTCTTCCAGCCGGCACCACAACGCTTACGCACCCTCAACGTGTCGATTCTAGATGGCCTCGAGTCTCTCTCTTCCTCGCCCATCAGCGTTGCCCCTCCAGCCACCCCAGTGCTACACACTTGGCAAGTACCGCCGCTCCTTCGCCATAGCCTAGAAACAGCACTGGCTTCGAACTGGTCAGCAGAACGGCAGTGCCTATTATGGCAAGGCCTCGCGCTCCAGTTACTCGCTCATGGCCTGCCTGCCGCTTGCCTGGAAACCGGCGACAAAAACACACAAGATGGCCCCCCTCCGGACCTTTCTCATCGCGATCACCAACGTCTGGAGCGCTTGCGCCAGCAGCTCGAACATTATCCCAACCAGCATTACCGGCTGGAGCAGTTGGCCCGAAATGCCGCTATGAGCCCTAGTAGCCTACGCACCAAGTTCCAGCGCTGTTACGGCTGCTCGATATTCGACTACCTACGGCGTTGTCGCCTGACCCAAGCTCAGGCGTACTTACGCAAAGGTTATAGCGTGCAGCAAACTGCCCACGCCTGCGGCTACCGCCACGCCAGCAACTTTGCTACGGCATATAAGCGGGCCTTTGGTGTCACGCCGCATGAGGTCTTCAAGTGTCGCTAACGTACTATCCATAACTACCCATAACGTCTTGCCGTAAGTTCCCCTACTCTGCATTTTTTGGCAGTGCGCATAACCTCTTTGTCATAGCGCATACCTTTCCAAAGCAATTAAACGCAATAATTCTCATTAACACATTGGTTAATTGCTTCTCATTGCAGGTATACCTCCATGTCTTTTACGCCTCGCCGTCTTTTACGCTCTCCACTCAGTGCCGCTGTTATCGCGGCACTCACGGCACCCTCGGTTTACGCTCAGGCAAGTGCGCAGGAAAGTACTCTGGAAAGTACAGCGCTAGGCACTGTGACGGTAACCGCCCAGCAGGCGGCCACTAAAGTCACCACCCCTTTTATTGAAACGCCGCAAAGCGTGTCTACGATTACCCGCGAACAAATGGAACACCGTGGGGTAGACACCGTTCAGCGCGCCACCGACTATACGCCCGGTGTTTACAGCAATCAGGTGGGCGCCTCCAACCGCTTCGACTACCTGGTACTACGGGGCTTTTCTGACGGCAGCTTGAGTAATACCTTCTTAGATGGTCTTAAAGTGATGGGCGATGCCAACTCCCATAGCAGTATGCGCATCGATCCGTGGTTTTTAGACAGCATTGAAGTGGTGCGCGGGCCTGCCTCGGTGCTCTATGGCCGCGCGTCGCCGGGTGGTGTGGTGGCGCTAAACAGTAAGCGCCCTGAGTTTGAACCAGGCGGTGAGCTACGTTTTCGGGTAGGCAATAATAACCAGCGCAGTGCCGCCTTTGACCTCACTGGGCCAATTGGCGCAGAGCAGCGAGTAGCGTTTCGCCTGACCGGCATTGCCAGCACCGCCGACACCCAGTTTGGCCCCGCCGAAGAGGAGCGCTATGCCATTGCGCCGCGGCTAACCTGGGATATCACCGACGACACCAGCCTAACGGTTGAGGCCTATCTACAGGATGAACCCGAAGGCGGTTACCACTCCGGCGTGCCCTATGAAGGAGCGGTAGTACCCAGAAACGGCAAGCAGATCAGTAACAACTTCTTTGATGGCGAAGATGACTACAACGCCTACGAGCGTACTCAGCGCATGGCTGGCTATACTCTGGAACATCGCTTTAATGACGACGTAACGGGTCGCCAGCTACTGCGTTACCTCAATTCCGATGTGGTGCTGAATCAAGTCTACGGCTATGGCTGGACGTCACCCACCTCTGATGAACTAACCCGCTACTATTCTGGCAGTGATGAGTCCCTGGAAGCTTGGACTATCGACAATCAGCTTGAAGCCACCGTCAGCAGCGGCTTTATGGATCACACACTGCTTGTCGGGGTCGATTATCAACAGCGGGAAAACGACGTATCGTGGCCCACTGGGTATTTCCACCCCATCAATGCCTTTAACCCTGTCTATGGCAGCGGGCCGATTGAATTTTACGCACCTACCCGTGAGCGCCACGAGATTGATCAAACCGGCGTTTATCTACAGGATCAAATCGCCGTCGATAACTGGCGCTTCACGCTAGGCGGCCGCTACGACTGGGTGAATATCGACAATACCAACCGCGATAGCGGTGACACCAGTTCACTTAGCGACACCCAGTTCAGCGGCCGCGCCGGTGTGGTCTACCTGTTTGACAATGGAGTAGCGCCCTACCTGAGCTACTCCACCGCCTTCACCCCTACTAGTTTTGTGGATGAGAGTGGCGACCTGCTTCAACCAATGGAAGGCGAACAGTGGGAGGCCGGCTTAAAACTCCAGCCTAACGGCAGCGCCAGCCAATTCAGCGCGGCGCTGTTCCATATCAGCCAAGAGAACGTCGCGACCAAGGTGCAGCCATCCGACCCTTATCGCGCGGTAGGTGAAATTGAATCCCAAGGACTGGAGCTGGAGGCACAAACCCAGCTAACGGATACCCTCTCGGTTCAGGCAGGCTATAGCTTCACCGACATCACCTACGCCAAAAGCGATGATGGCAACCAGGGTAACAACGCGATTTACTCCCCACGCCACCAAGTACAGCTGTGGGGCCACTACGAGGCCAATAAGGGCTGGCTAAACGGCGTGGATGTCGGTGTTGGCGTACGCCACTATGCGGATATTGCCGCCGATCGAGCCAACACCGAAACCGTCCCTGACTACACCCTGGTGGATGCCACCATTGGCTACGATCTAAGCCAGCTCGGCGTGGAAGGGGTGGAAACGCGCCTCAATGTGAACAACCTGCTGGATAAGGAGTACGTGGCCTCCTGCAACTCGCTGGAGTACTGCTACTTCGGCGCCGAACGCGGTGTGACCGCCAGTGTTCACTACCGTTTCTAAACTTCCGTTTTAAGCCCTTGGCTAAGAATCATTACGTAATCGTTAACATATCTGCCCAGGCCGCTGTGCCTGGGCATTTTTCCTTGAAGACAAGTTTGCAAACAATAAATATTATCGTTTAAATACAGTTCTTATTTTCTGGATAGCCTCTCACCACCATGCGCCACACTAACCTGTTCTCTTTGCTCGCGCGCTGCGGGCTGTTCGCCGTTTGTATGCTGAGCGTTTCCACTGCCCAGGCGCAGTGGGCCACGGTGAATTGGACCATCGCTGAAACACTACTGGCCATTGATGCGCCAGTTAGCAGCGTTGCTCAACAGAGTGATTATCACCAGTGGGTGGGCGAGCCACAGATACCCGACACTGCCACCGATATGGGGCTACGCACCCAGCCTAATTTAGAACTACTGGCCCAAGTGCCTCCGGAACAGACGCTGATCTCGCCCATGTTTTCCGGTTTAACACCGCGCCTGGAGCGCATTGCCCCGGTCACTTCATTCTCGCTCTACTTGCCCGGCACCGATACCTGGCAAGAGATGCAAACCCTGACCCGTGAGCTGGGCGAGTTAACCGGGCACCAGCCCCAGGCCGAGCAGCTTATTGAAGAGACCCAAACGTTGATGACCACGCTGCGCGAATCTCGCCCCCTTTCTCAGTCTGAAACTGCGCCGCTGCTGATGGTACAGTTTATGGATGCCCGCCACGTGCGGGTGTTTGGGGAAAACAGCTTATATAACGCCGTGCTGGAGCAACTTGAGCTGCCCAATGCCTGGGATCAACCCACCAATGCCTGGGGGTTTGCACTAGCGGGGATTGAAACGCTGGCGCGCTACCCAGAAGCAACGCTGGTGATCATCGACCCACTGCCCATCGGAGCCGAAGAGCAGCTCGCAAACAGCGGCCTGTGGCAGCAACTCCCCAGCGTCAGGCATGACAGGATAGTCCGTCTACCGCCGGTATGGAGCTTCGGCGCACTGCCCTCCGCCCAGCGTTTTGCAAGGGAGTTGTTTGCTGCACTGTCGGCAGGCAGCCCAGCTCAAGTAACCGACTCAACTGTTAACTAAGGTCAGTTTTCCAGGCGCACGCTATTTTTAAACGTTCCAATTAACGTAGGGTTATCTCAGGAATAAAAAACTAGCGAGGGGGCGCCATGACACTAGCCATTGTGGCCACGCGCGCAGGGGTTGGGCTGGAAGCACCCGCCGTGCATGTCGAGGTACATCTAGCCAACGGCTTGCCGGGACTAACGCTGGTGGGGCTGCCAGAAACCGCCGTCAAAGAGAGCCGAGAGCGGGTGCGCAGCGCGCTCATCAATGCCGGGTTTGATTTCCCCAACACCAAGCGCATTACCCTCAACCTTGCCCCCGCCGACCTACCTAAAGAGGGCGGCCGCTTCGATTTGCCGATTGCGCTCGGCATTCTGGCCGCCTCTGGCCAGATTCCAGTAGATGCGCTAGAAGGCATGGAGTGCGCAGGTGAACTGGCATTGGATGGCAAACTACGCGCCGTGCCCGGCGTATTACCCTTTGCTCTCGCCACACGGCGCGTCAACAAAGCACTGATTATTCCCCGCGCCTGTGCCGACGAAGCCGCGTTAGCGGGCGACTTACCGGTTTTACCTGCCGACACCCTATGGCAGGTCGTTGCTCACTTGCTGGGACAAGAGAAAATATCGCCCCACCAACTGTCTGCCTCGGTGAGATCCACGGCCCCCATTGCCGACTTAGCCGACGTGCGCGGCCAGCAGCAGGCACGCCGCGCACTGGAAGTGGCGGCCGCTGGTGGCCATAACTTGCTGCTAGCAGGGCCTCCTGGCACCGGAAAAACCATGCTCGCTAGCCGCTTACCGGGCATTTTGCCGCCGCTTTGCGAAGACGATGCGCTGCAGGTGGCCGCTGTACGTTCAGTCTGTGGGCTACCGCTTGAAGCAGACTGGGGCCAGCGCCCTTTTCGCCAGCCCCACCACAGCGCCAGCGCCGCCGCGTTAGTGGGGGGAGGTGTGAATTACATTAATAAAAACGACTAAACAAAAAACTGCACGACTGGCATACTGCACTTAAGAAAAAAATAGGTGCTAATATTTGCATGGCTAGTCGAAATCTAATCACTAATTTTGAAGAATTTCCTCACGATGGTCGCCACTGGATGATACGGTGGGTAGATGGGTACCAATCGCATGAGGGACGAACATCAACCCCCTCTGTTGGCGTCAAGCTTTGTCCAGTAAGCTCGAACCCAAACAAACAAGAAATCTGCAAGCCTGCCAGCCTGAGTGAAGAGATCCTGGTACGCGCACATACGGGAATAGTTCCAGAGCTTGTTTTAGGTACCATATACAAAAATGGGCGCCTAATTGGTCGCGCTAATGCTCAAACTATTAATATTAATGCAGATTTAACAGATAACAGTTCTAGAATTGTTAAAGCAAACGATATCATGCCTGAAAGGCCAAGTTGGTGGAAAGATGAATTCCCATACCGTTGGATAGGGCAGTCAGAATACAATCTTGGAAAAGACTTTTCTAACAGCTACTGCGTTGTAATTCAGCAAGCACAAAGTACCTATATAATCCCTTGCCACGAAGTTTTTAGGGCCCTCATGGCACCCTCTTCTGAGTTCGCACTAGCATTAACAACGGGGCCATGGGCAACAACTAGGGAAAGAATTGTTAATATACAAAAAACTGGAACAATTTCCGATGACGAATGGTTGGTAATTTTAAGAAAGAGAATTAAGGATAAGTTTGCTGATAATGCAGCGAATCTCACTATTTCTGAACATGGCATTCAAGCAGCTAATGCTATTTATGCTAATGCCTTAAGGGCTACTGGTGAGTCTTATATATATGCAGGCATTCCTTTTCTAGTTAACAATTTTAAATTTTCTGTACGTGCAGTTCAAATACAATCAGAACCTAACAAATATCTTTGCTTGGAGATAATCTCAGCAACGTGGCCTTTTAGTAAGTGCCTAACCGAAAGTTTTCGTGCATAATGTATGTAGGAT
>NZ_JABUZD010000109.1:0-1683 GCF_014897875.1 Halomonas sp. 3A7M | reverse complement strand
CGGTAGTTGTCAAGAAATCTGTCGCCTCTGAGGTCTTTTAGGCCACCTGTTTTTCCGGCTCTACGACGGTGACCTGGAGTTCCCGCTCTGGGTTGAGTGACACGGTACCTATCGGCGTCCAGTTGCGGGTCTTGCCGCTCCAGCGTGCGGGGTTGGCCGCACGTGCTGCCTGATTGATGGCATGGCGCTTGGCCAGTACATCGGTATCCCCGCCAGCATGGCGCTGTGCCGGCGTCACCAGGCGAATCCCGCTGTGGCGATGTTCGTGGTTGTACCACTGCACGAAACCGGCCACCCACTCACGGGCATCGTCGATCGTGGCAAACCCGTCGACGGGGTAGCAGGGCCGGTACTTGCAGGTCCGGAACAGCGCCTCCGAGTAAGGATTATCATTGGAGACCCGCGGCCGGCTGAACGATGGCGTGATGCCGAGGTCATGCAGCTTCTCCAGCAGCGTGGCGCCCTTGAAGGGGCTGCCGTTGTCCGCATGCAACACCAGCGGCTGATCGATGATCTGCTCGGCCAGCACCGCCCGCTCCAGCACGCTGCGGGAGTTATGGGCCGACTCGGCCAGAAACACCTCCCAGCCGGTGATCTTGCGGCTGAAGATGTCGATCATCATCACCAGGTAGTAGTACTGCCCCTTGATCGGACCACCCATCCAGGTCGCGTCCCACGACCACACCTGGTTCGGCGCAGTCGCCTGGTAGGTCGTGGGCTTGGCGCGGCGCTGAGGCGTTTTGGCACGGCCACGATGCACCACTTGCCGATGCTTGTGCAGGACGCGGTAGAACGACGAGGGAGAGGCCACGTAGCGCTGCTCCTCGTCGAACAGACGCACCACGATCTGCTCTGGCGGCAAGCTCGCGTACTCGGGGCGGTGGCACACGTCGAGGATCTCCTGCTCTTCGGCCGGTGTCAGTGCGTTAGCCGGCACCGGCCGGTCGACCAAAGGGCGCTGGTCCTCGCGTAGCTCGCCGTCGCGCGTCCAGCGTTGGTACGTTCGGGCGGTGATGCCCAACTCGCGACAGGCGGCTTCCAGGCGGGCCCCTTGGGCCCGGGCGTCTTCGATCAGCGCGATAGCGCGTTGGCGATCTGGGGTGCTGATCATTCGTCCTCGTCCCCCCAGATCGCCCTCGCCTTTTTTCGGAGGGCCAGTAACGCTGCGGTTTCCGCCAAGGCCTCGTTCTTGCGAGCCAACTCCTTCTCCAGCGCTTTGATGCGCTTGCGCTGCTGCTTGGCCTCGTCGGCCTCACGCTGGCGTTCCGAGTGCGAGAGACTGGCGGCCTGCTCACAGTCATTCCGCCAGCGCTCCAGCTGTTCGGGATAGATCCCCCGACGGCGGCAGTATTCCGCGGTTTCCTGGGCGTTCATCGAGGCGGTTTCGATCACGGCGCTGAACTTATCCTTGGATGACCATCCATCGGCGCCCTTGCCCAGAGCATCCGGCAGACAGCGGCCCTCGGCACGGGCTTCCTTGCGCCACTTGTAGACGGTGCCCAGCGAGATCCCTTCCTGCTCCGCGATCACCTGCGGAGAGAGGTTGTGGGGAGGCAGCAGCTTGGCAACCACGGCTTGCCGGCGCTCCTTGGAGTAACGAGGCATGAGTGTCTCCTTTCGCCCCCTGATCGGTTTATAAGAACAGGGTATCAGAGGGTGCGACACTCATCCTGACACTGGGGG
>NZ_JABUZD010000108.1:0-11379 GCF_014897875.1 Halomonas sp. 3A7M | reverse complement strand
GCGCACTGACGCCGGAGTAGGGTGAGGAGGAGTCCATCCCATTGTGTAAGCGTCAGCGCACCCGCGGGGAAGTGCCATAGTCGCTCGCGGGTGCCTCATTTGCTCGTTCCTCGCAAGATGCTGCGTTACCGCGCGCTACGTTTGCAATGTACTGAATTAATGGGTTTGTAGCGCGGTGTAAGCGTCAGCGCACCCGCTGGCTCAATCTCGCAGGCTCATAATGCGCCATTGGCGTTCTTCGGCCACCTTGCGCAGGGTATCATCGGGGTCGACGGCAACCGGGTGTTCTACCTGTTCAAGTAAGGGAAGGTCGTTGTGAGAGTCGCTGTAAAACCATGCGCCATCCATGGTGAACTCTTGGCCCTCAAGCCATTGCTTTAAGCGAGTCACTTTGCCTTCGCGGTAGCTGGGTGTGCCCGCTACTCGGCCGGTATAGCGGCCGTCTACTATTTCTGGGTCAACTGCAATCAAGTCGTCCACGCCCAAACGATTAGCGATGGGGGCAGTAATAAAGCGATTAGTGGCGGTGATGATCAGTAACGTATCGCCTTTCGTGCGGTGCCGAGCCAGCAGCTCTTCTGCTTTAGGCAAGATATTCGGCTCGATTTTGCTGACCATAAACTGCTGATGCCAAGCGGCTAACTGTTCCGGCGTATTTTCAGCCAGTGGCTTCAATGCCATTTCCAAAAAAGCCGCCATGTCTAACGTGCCCGCATTGTAATCCGCCATAAAGCGCTCATTGGCCTCGCGGTAGGCAACTGGGTCAACTGCCCCCTGTTCGAGCAAAAACTCGCCCCAGGCATGATCGCTGTCGATGGATATCAGCGTATTATCCAGATCGAAAATGGCCAGACTCACGGCGCTCCCCTTATGGTGTTGGTTAATTGTGCTGCTCGTTAGCTCAGTACTGAACGTCAGTAACGGTTTGCAAAGCGGCGGATTATCGCAGAGTCACCATGGTTTAACCACTTAGGGTGATATTGTATTGATACGCTTGTCTCCCTTGTGGAAAAATGGGGACAACTGAAAATTTATAAGGTGATGTCCGTGATCGACGCTGACGGCTTTCGCCCCAATGTTGGCATCATTATTGCCAACAGCCAGGGGCAGCTGCTTTGGGCGCGTCGTGTAGGGCAAAACGCGTGGCAGTTTCCCCAGGGAGGCATCAAGGCAAACGAAACACCACATCAAGCGCTTTTTCGTGAGCTTTTTGAGGAGATCGGTCTAACCGCCGATGATGTCGATATTGTCGCCTGTACCCGGGGATGGCTGCGCTACCGTCTGCCACGACGCATGATTCGCACCCACTCGCGGCCGGTTTGTATCGGCCAGAAGCAGAAGTGGTTTTTACTCAAGATTCGCTGCCAAGAAAACCGAATCTGTATGACGGCAACGCCTAAACCCGAGTTCGATGGTTGGCGGTGGGTAAGTTACTGGTATCCACTGGGGCAAGTGGTGCCGTTCAAACGAGAGGTATATCGGCGCGCGCTACGGGAGCTCTCTCCTCGCGTTCAGCGCTTGGCGCAACAAGATCACGATGGATAACGTGCGCTCCACTGTTCTAGGAAGCTGTTCTAGGTAAACTGTTCAAAAGAAACAGTTCAAAGGCGACGCTTCGAAGGACATAGTGACAGTTGGCCGAAAATCCCTCAGCGAGGCAAATAATAGTGAATAGGAAAACGTCCATGCTTGAGGTGCTGCGACGCGTTATTCAAGAAGTGAATGGCGCACGGAACCTCGACGCCGCGCTGTCAACGATGGTACGCCGCATACGAAAGGCCATGCAGACGGATGTGTGCTCCTTCTATTTATACGATAAGGAGCTCGAGTCGCTTGTATTGATGGAGACGATTGGCCTTCGCACGCAAGCGGTAGGCCGCGTTGTGCTACCGCTAGGCGAAGGTTTGGTAGGTCTAGTGGCTAAGCGCAGCGAACCGCTTAATTTAGAAGATGCGCAAAGCCACCCTCACTTTCGTTATTTTGAAGCAACTGGCGAAGAGCGTTACTCAAGCTTCTTAGGGGTGCCGATTATCCATCAGCGCCTCATGCTGGGCGTTTTGGTCGTACAGCAAGCTGAAAAACGTCAGTACGACGACGAAGATGAAGCTTTTCTGGTCACTATGGCTGCTCAGTTGGCAGGTGTGCTGGCTCACGCACTCGCTACCGGTAACCTTGCTCGCCCTGCGCTGCCGGGTGGCCAAGCTATGTTTAAAGGCGTGGCGGCTTCTCCAGGAATGGCGATGGGGGAAGCGGTAGTGATTACGCCGCCCGCTGACCTAAACAGCGTGCCTGACCTTATTCCCAGCGATCAAGACTATGAAGTCGCACGGCTAAAAGAAGCCATTGGCAAAACACGCGATGAAATCCGCGCAGCGGCAGAGCGCTTGGTTAACCGTATTTCTTCCCAAGAGCTGGCGTTATTCGACGTTTACCAGCAAATGCTTGGCGAAGCGGCGCTCTCTGAAGAAGTGGAAAAGCGTATTCGTGAAGGGCAGTGGGCACCTGGTGCGTTAGCCGATGTCGTGCGCCGCCATGTGCAATACCTTGAACGCGTAGACGACGATTATTTACGTGAGCGTGCGGCGGATATTCGCGATCTTGGTCGTCGTGTGTTGGCTCATCTGCAAGAAGACACGCCTTCGACCCCAGAAACCTACCCAGAAAACGCCATTTTAGTAGGTGATGAAATCAGCGTTGCCATGTTGGGAGAGGTGCCAAGGGACAAGCTAAAGGGCTTGGTATCCGTACGTGGTTCGAGTACCTCGCATGTTGCTATTGTTGCTCGGGCTATGGGGATTCCGACGGTGCTTGGGATGATGGATCTCCCGCTGCCGCGCTTAAATGGCGCCCCGGTAGTGATTGATGGCCACCGAGGGCGATTGTTTGTGCGGCCAGCGCCAGAGCTAAGAACTCGCTACGAAAGCTTGATTGCTGAAGAAGCAGCACTGAGTGAGTTGCTGGAGCACGAACAAGACCTGCCCAGCGAAACACCGGATGGCCATGCCATGCCGCTGATGGTAAATACCGGGCTGGCGGTTGATGCCTCAGCATTGCTGAAAAGCCGAATCGGCGGCGTAGGCCTATACCGCACCGAAGTGCCGTTTATGATTACTGAGCGCTTCCCCGGTGAGAAAGAACAAATGCGTATGTACCGAGAGCAGTTAGAGGGCTTTGCGCCACTACCGGTAGTCATGCGAACGCTGGATATCGGTGGCGATAAAGACCTTCCCTATTTTCCCATTGAGGAAGCTAATCCATTCTTGGGTTGGCGGGGAATGCGGGTAACCCTCGATCACCCAGAAGTATTGATGGTACAGCTGCGTGCGATGCTGAAAGCATCGCATGACTTGAATAATCTCTATGTGCTCTTCCCGATGATTACCAATGTGGAAGAGGTGGATGAAGCGATTCGTCTGCTGGATCGTGCCATTTTAGAGTTAGGCGAAGAAGGTATTGACGTCAAACGGCCTAAAGTGGGCGTTATGATTGAGGTACCTGCCACTATTTATCAAATGGATGCGCTGGCGAAGCGGGTCGATTTCTTCTCGGTGGGTAGTAACGACCTTACGCAATATTTGCTAGCGGTGGATCGTAACAATCCTCGCGTATCTAGCCTGTACGATGCGTTGCACCCGGCGCTGCTGGGGGCGCTGCAAGAACTCGCCCAGGATGCCACTCGGCTAGAAAAGCCTATATCGCTTTGCGGGGAATTAGCGGGTGACCCTGCTGGTGCGCTGCTACTAATGGCCATGGGATTCACCAGCCTGTCTATGAATGCTCCTAGTCTGCCTAGAGTGCGGGCCGCTATCCGCCGAGTGCCGATGCACGATGCACAAACGCTGCTTAAAGAGATCATGGACCTGGATACTCCAGCATTAGTACATGAGCATCTTAATCAGCGTATGGATGAGTGGCAGCTTTCACACTTAATGCCGCCGCGAGATTAGTGCTGGGGCTGGTATAGAGACTGGGGGCGTGGTGCTATCAATGTGGTTTCTCCCTCAAAACGACCGAGTGGTCCAAACCGCTGTTCGGTTATCTCCACTTCTCCCCGGTTGTTTAGCGTTAGCCAAGTGGTTGCACGAGTGCCGTAGTGTTCGCCAACAATAAATGCGGAGGAGAGCTGGCGCTCCAGCGTTAAGCCGACACCCGTATCGGGTAGCTGCTCATCAGGTGCGGTTTGAGGGTTATGCAGCGCAAATTGCGTCGCGGCCTGCCACTGTTCGTCATTACTATTTAACAAGGCGGCGCGAACCAGATTTAATTTTGGCCAGGGGGTATTCAGGGTTGCATTTGACAAGCCATGTACTCCCGGGGGCACGCTATTAAGCGCTACCCCATGACGGCCACGGTGCAGGTGCCACATGCGGTGTTGTGTCGCAACCAAAAGATTAAATCCGGCATAACGATGTGCGGTCGTGCGCTCCTGTGTTTTAAGCCATGCTTCCACATCGTCACTTTGTAAAACGCTAGCAACAAGTTCGCCTCGGCTCGGCGCGTTAGTGGGTGTCGCCAGGTCGGGGTCACGCACATTGGTCAGCGCTGCAACAACGCCTTGTGAATTGGCGGCTAGCCACGTACCCCCGGCTTCCAAGTCGCGCCCTCCCAGTAAGGCGGTGTGTTCTCCCCAGTGAGCAAGAGGTGCAGTAGGCCGCTGATGGAATTCATCTCGGTTGCCTGCCAAGCGTAATGGTATTGACGAGCCAGGGGACCAAGAGAAGGTGATTAAACACATAAGTAAGGCTCACGAATAGTAACAGGACCTCAATCAGTCAGTGTGGCATGGCAGTATTGAGGCGTAGACATACACTTAACATTAATATAAATATGCTCAGCCATGCTATGACTGCCAACATGTTAAGGCGAAATGTTTAAAAAGCCACCTAGGAAGGCGCACACACTATGCAATGCTATCAGCGAGAGCACTTCTGGAATGGGATTGTCTGGCCTGTTCTGTGGCCTCTTTTACTCATTCAGGCGGCCTTGGTACTGCTTTGTGTGCTGGTAGGGCTGGTGGTCTGGGGGCTCTCCCCCAGCCAAACATCGTGGAGTACCACTCTGTGGTTGACCCTCGCGTTGCTACTAGGCAGCTGTTTGAACGTCGGTGTTTTTTTGATGCTGGTTAAGAGTCGCGCAAAGCAAAAAGACACCCGTTTCATGCAAGAGTTGGCTGAGTTAGAGCGCCATGCCGCCACATTGGTTAATCGAAAAGCGGGGCAGGCTCCTTCAAAGGCGAAAGGTATCGGTGAGGAGCTACCACTTAAGCGCTTAGCAATGGTCAATCAGCTGTTAGCAGACGTCATTCGTGCAGGTGAGGATGTCCAGCACCTAGCTTCTTCAAGCGGGCCATTCCGACCCGATCAAACCTTGCTTGATGACCTTCATCACCAGCAAAAACAGTTGAAGCACCTCATTGCTGGACGCGACCGTGCGCGGGAAGAGTCACGCTTGAAGTCTGGTTATCTAACGTTACTTCAGCGCGAAGCCGACAATCTGTTTGATCATTTGAGCGATATGTTACAGATGGATAATTCAGAAACATGTCACAAGAATATTACTCACGTGCGAGAGCGACTCGCGGATATGCGCGCACTGCTTACTAATTTTGTTCAGCAAAGTGCTAATGAAACAGATGCTTATGAGCAGCCGCTTCCAGCTTCTGAGCGCAAACTACGTATCTTGGTAGTTGACGATGGCCCTGTTAATTTAATGCTTGCGCGCCAAATGCTCGAAACCCAGGGGTTTCATGTAGACGGCGTCAGTAGTGGTGAGCAGGCTTTAGACTGCCAGCAAACGGTTTTTTATGATCTCGTGTTTATGGATATTTTTATGCCAACCTTAGACGGGCTAGAAGCCGCACGCCGCTGGCGAAACTTTGAGCGTCATAGTGGCAGTCAGCGGCGCAGTGTTTTGATTGCTCTCACCGCGAACGTTGATAATGCTGGTCATGGCGCTTATAACGCCGCAGGAATGGATGACGTACTAGCCAAGCCCTATAAACCTGAAACACTGCTCAGCATGATTAGCAAATGGGTTCCTGCCGCGAATAGTCAGGTGCAAAATAAATGACAATATTGAGTATTTTGGCAGGGTATTTGTTGCTAGGCGCAGTGGCAGGCACCATGGCTGGTTTGTTTGGAGTAGGGGGCGGTTTAATCATTGTGCCTGCGCTTGTCTTTGCATTTGGCCTGCAAGGGGTTGCTCCTGACATCATCATGCATCTTGCGGTAGGCACCTCCCTGGCAACAATTGTAATCACAGGGGCTTCGTCAGCATTAGGGCACTACCGGAAAGGCAGTATTCATAAGCCATGGTTCATGGCGTTGTTGCCCGGACTTATGTTGGGAGCCATCGGGGGGGTATTTATTGCTGGCAACCTTTCTGGCACCGTTTTGGGAACATTATTCGGGGTGTTCGTATTGCTGTTGGCAACCAAAATGATTGTTGGCCTTTCGCCAAAGCCAGGCAGTACGCCACCGGGAAAAGTTTCGATGACCATTGCCGGCGGCGTAGTGGGGGCCATATCAGCACTGTTTGGTATCGGAGGAGGCACAATGACAGTGCCTTGGCTTTCACGGTGTGGTGCAAGCATGACCCAAGCGGTGGGAACCTCTGCGGCGTGTGGCTTACCAATAGCGGCGGTTGGGGCGTTAACGTTTATTGTTGTAGGGTGGGGGAATCCGCTTCTTCCCCAGTGGGCGACAGGCTTTATCCTTTGGCCAGCCTTTATTGGAATTGTGCTAACAAGCGTTCCCTTTGCGCGGCTTGGCGTACGCTTGGCCCATATTCTCCCTGCCAACGTGCTTAGGTTTTCATTTGCAACGCTGTTGGCCGTGGTGGGTTTGCGCTTCATATTGGCGTAATTCACTGATGCCACACTGCTGTTCTCTTTCTGTTTGCTTTAGAGATTCTCGATGATTAATTATCCAACGATCGATCCGGTAGCGATTTCACTTGGCCCGCTGCAGGTTCATTGGTACGGCTTAATGTATGTGGTGGGGTTTGTGGCGGCATGGTGGCTAGGATGCAAGCGGGCACCACGTATTGGGCTTACAAAAGATGATATCGGTGATTTGCTTTTTTACTGCGCCATTGGTGTGGTGGTGGGGGGGCGATTAGGGTACGCACTGTTTTACGGCCTAGGGCAGTGGACGGCTGACCCGCTATGGGTGTTCCGCGTATGGGATGGCGGCATGAGTTTCCATGGCGGTTTATTAGGGGTGCTGCTTGCGGCATGGCTATTTGCACGTCGTAAACAACTGGCGTTTTTCACCCTCGCCGACTTCATCGCCCCGTTGGTACCCATTGGTTTAGGCGCTGGGCGAATTGGTAATTTTATCAATCATGAGTTGCCGGGCGGGGTAACGTCACTACCGTGGGGCATGCCATTTCCTGGTATGGGGCCAGAGCCGCGCCACCCTTCAGCGCTTTACGAAGCCTTTCTGGAGGGTGTCGTGCTGTTTGCCATTCTGTGGTGGGTATCTGCCAAGCCGCGCGCCAGAGGGCTGGTCTCGGGTTTGTTCCTGTTAGGCTACGGCGTTTTCCGCTTTATGGTTGAATTTGTACGTATGCCGGATGCCCACATTGGCTACCTCGCCTTTGGCTGGTTCACCATGGGAATGCTGCTCACGCTTCCGATGATCGCGTTAGGCCTCGTTTTTATCGCCTGGTCGCGTAATCAACCTATTGATGCCAAGTTGTGAAGAGTGAAGAGTGAGTGGCAGGAATGCTTCTGGCTGCCTGATGCTTACGCGTATAGAATATCTACCCAAATTGATTTTTAATCTGGAATTTCCGTGACTGCAATAACGCCCATGCCGAAAGAAGCGCTAGAACAGCCGTATCTCGACCTAATGCGCACCGTGATGGAGCAAGGCGTTGATCGGAATGATCGCACTGGTGTTGGTACACGCTCAGTGTTTGGTCATCAAATGCGTTTCGACCTCTCCCGTGGTTTTCCGCTGCTAACCACAAAAAAGCTGCACCTGCGCTCTATTATTCATGAGCTGCTGTGGTTTCTTAAAGGTGATACCAATATCGGGTATCTCAAAGAGCATGGCGTACGCATCTGGGACGAGTGGGCCGATGAAAACGGTAATCTTGGTCCGGTCTATGGTTATCAGTGGCGCAGTTGGCCGAGCCCCAGTGGCGGTAGTGTCGACCAGATTGCTAAGGTGTTGGAGCAGATTCGTACGACGCCTCAGTCACGGCGACTGATTGTTTCAGCCTGGAATCCAGGTCAAGTTGATGAAATGAAATTGCCGCCTTGCCACTGTTTGTTCCAATTTTATGTGGCCAATGGGCGTCTCTCGTGTCAGCTTTACCAACGCAGTGCGGATATTTTCTTAGGTGTGCCGTTTAATATTGCAAGCTATGCGTTACTGCTCAGTATGGTGGCGCAGGTAACTGGCCTGGAGCCTGGCGAGTTTGTGCATACGTTGGGTGATGCCCATCTTTATAGCAATCACCTGGAGCAGGCTCAGTCGCAGTTGAGCCGCACGCCTAAAGCGCCGCCACGTTTGGTGCTTAACCCCCAGGTAACCAATTTGTTCGATTTCACCTTTGACGACATCAACATCGAAGAGTATGAATCGCACCCCCATATTAAAGCGGAGGTGGCAGTATGAGTCAGCAGCAACATGCTTATGACCCCCTGGTGCCGATAGCGATGATTGTGGCGATGGCCAAAAACCGAGTGATTGGGGTCGAGGGTAAGTTGCCTTGGTACCTGCCTGAAGATCTAAAGTTCTTCAAACGCATGACTCAAGCCAAGCCGCTTGTGATGGGGCGCAAAACCTACGCATCAATAGGTAAGCCACTGCCCAATCGGCTCAATATTGTAGTAACCCGTGATACAAACTTTGCCGCCGAAGGCGTGCGGATATGTCATGAACTACCAGCAGCATTGGCATTGGCTGACCAACAAGCCACCATTGAAGCCGCCGAAGAAATTATGGTGATGGGAGGGGGGGAGATTTATCGACAAGCGCTTCCTCATGCTCAGCGTCTCTATATCACTGAAGTGGATATTGATGTCGATGGTGATGCTGTTTTTCCCGAGCTCTCTATGGAAGAGTGGCAGGAAGTTCAGCGTGTCGCGGGCAAGCCAGCAGAAGGGCAGCCTCAATACGACTTTGTAGTCTATGAGCGGATCGCCGACTGATCAGCGCAAAGAGGGAGGGGGTATGGCCGCACCAGTACTGGATCTGCTAGAAACATTGGAAACGCACCTTGAGCAGACCAAAGCCGCACTGAACGCGTTGCGTGAAGAGAACGAAATGCTTAAACGGCAGTTGGCGAGCCAAGTGCCGCACACTCAGCCACCTTCGCAGCCGCTGCAAGGCCCGGCTCAGTGTGATGCATCTGCCGCTGAGCCGTCGGTGGCAGATGTGAAGCCTTCCGACTCACAAGTGATCAGCGAAGCCGCCGCCGCGGAAACAGCGCCACAGCCGCCTTCTCCTCAAGCGCTGTTGAACCAGTGGTATAAACGCTACCCGAACGCTTTTTTCACTGGCCATACTAAACCGCTGAAAGTGGGTATTCATCAAGATTTAGCCCAGCGAGAACTCTGGTCGGGTAAATTGATACGCCGAGCATTAGCTAACTATGTGAACCTGCCGCGCTATGTGAAATCCATGCGAGAAGGTGCTGAGCGAATTGACTTGGATGGCAATCCCGCAGGTAAAGTCGATAAAGAAGCGGCGCGACATGCTAGCGATCGTCGAAAAGATAAGTCAGGCAGCAATGCATCAAAGCAAGCACCGTCTTTAGATCATCGAAAACCGCAGCAATCATCAAGGCAGGCATCACAACAAACATCGAGACAAGCGCCAAAAGATGCTGTCCCCACGCCTGTAAAGGCGCATGAGCAGAGAGGGGAAGGTGAGAAGACGGAAGCATTTGAAACAACAAAGCCACTTAGCTTAGAGGATAAATTAAGAGGGCTTCAGCAAAAATTTACAGGCCGCTGAGACCAATCAGTTGCCCGTGGGTTCCTTAAAAAAATACAAATCGTAAAGAAACACTGTTTTTTTCTATTGCGTTCACTGGAATCCCAGTATAGAGTTTGACCTGCGAGCATTGGACTATAACAAGGCTTAGTTGAGGACATGCCGCATACCGCCGGGAAAAACCGGAGGATGGCATAAAGAGCATGGCCCGCAAGCCAGCTGCAGACTTCAAAATGAGTTTGCGGTAACGATCGAAACAGTAAGCTAGTTAAGGAACCTACATCATGAAAAAGACACTTTTAGCGACTGCTATCATTGGCGCCCTGGGTGCCTCTGCCGCCGCTCAAGCAGCTACCGTTTATGACCAAGATGGTACCAAGCTCGACGTCTATGGCCGTATCGCCATGGGTATCGCTGGTGGCGGTCCTGAGTACAACAAAATTGACAACGGCGCAGAATTCGTAGACGTCTACTCTCGTCTTGGCCTGCGCATGAGCCACGAAGTTAACTCTGACCTGACTGCTTTCGGTCGTTTAGAGTGGCGCTTCAAAGGTGACGAGCGTTACACCGAGTCTGGCTTCACTGAAATTCGTCAAAGCTACCTTGGCTTGCAGAGCAAGCAGTACGGTACTGTTCAAGCTGGTAACTTCGACAGCTTCTACAACCAGTTTGTCTCTCTGCCGTTCGATGTTTACATCGATCGTGGTCTAGAGTTCGCTGGTCATCCGAAGCAATCACGTGGCGACTCTATCGGTTACTACACGCCTGATCTTCAAGGCTGGACAGCCTTCCTGCAGTTGAAACACTACAGCACGCGTGGCCAGTTTGAGACTGGTAACAACGATCCTGATAGCGTAATTGCTGCCCAAGGTGGTGTGCGTTACGAGCAAGGTCCGGTTACTGTAGGTCTTGGTTTTGTTGACGACGTAGTACATGGCGGCGGCAATGGTGAAATCATGGGTGGCCTGATCGGTTCTTACGCCATCAATGACCAGTTCTCTGCTCGTTTAGGTTATGAAGGCCGTGAAAACAGCGACGTTCGTGGCGGCGGCTACGACACTGTAGGTCTGGGTGGTACTTACACCACTGGTCCTTGGGCGTTTACTGCTGACTACTACAACGTAGATCGTGACGTGGACGACAGCAATGCATGGGCGTTTGGTTCTTACTACAACGTTTCCAGCAACTTCGACGTTTTCCTAGAGCTGGCTGACGGCGATGCGCCGACTGTTAATCGTGATGTTACCCTTGGTGACTTGACCGACGAAGTATACTACCTGACAGGCGCGCGTTACCACTTCTAAGCCTGGCTTTATGCCATGCTTAGCAGGTAACCCCTGTAAGTAGAAATAGAACCGGCCTCATTACGAGGCCGGTTTTTTTTGTGGTGCGCCAGGCATGGCGCGCAGCGCCTTAACAGGCGCTATTC
>NZ_JABUZD010000105.1:0-588 GCF_014897875.1 Halomonas sp. 3A7M | reverse complement strand
TGGTGTTCACCTACTCGAACAGCCGTGGGCGTGCCCACATCGAAGCCATCCTCAGCGAATCGTTCAACGGCACGCTGATCAGTGACGGCTACGCGGCCTATGCCCGCTACGCTGCTGCCCAAGAGAACGTCACCCACGCCCAGTGCTGGGTGCATAGCCGCCGTTATTTTATCGAGGCGCAGAAGGATCACCCGGAAACCGTCACCGAGGCCCTGCAACGAATCGCAGCGCTGTACCGGAATGAAGAAACCATCAGAACCCACGGGCTGACTGGCGAGAAGAAACGTCAGTACCGGTTGGAACACTCGAAACCGGTCGTTAGCGGCTTCTTCCAGTGGTGCCGGGATCAGTTGGCGTCAGGCGGCCTGGTGCCGAGCGATCCACTGACCAAAGCTCTGAACTACGTGCTCAGCCGGGAAGCCAGCCTGAGCGTATTCCTGGAAAACCCAGACGTGCAGCCAGACACCAACCACCTCGAGCGGGCACTACGCCCCATTCCCATGGGCAAGAAAAACTGGATGTTCTGCTGGACTGAATTGGGGGCGGAACACCTGGGCATCATCCAGAGTCTGATCAGCACCTGCAAGC
>NZ_JABUZD010000013.1:0-19294 GCF_014897875.1 Halomonas sp. 3A7M | reverse complement strand
GAATAGCGCCTGTTAAGGCGCTGCGCGCCATGCCTGGCGCACCAAAAAAAACCGCTGCTTGATAAGCAGCGGAAGCAAGGGATCGAAAACAATAGCCAGAACAACACTATTAACGACTGCTATCGCGATGTTGCCTGTACACACTCTGACACCTTGCAGGGGAAAAGTTCGCAAAACTGCAAAATTTTCGTCTTAACGAGCAGCAGGCGTATACTGTCGTACATTGTTAAACGAATGCTGATACTGATTTTGCAGGGAGTTACGTATGGCGCTGTACCTATTAGTGTTTGGCGTCTGTTTGCTGGTAATAGGTGGCGTGCTGGTAATATTAATGACCGTAGGTACGCCACGCTACCGCACTGAGCCTAACGACCTGATCAACTTGTTCGACAAAGCGCTGGAAAGCAGCATCAGCGAAACGGAATGGAATGCCATCATTGGCTATCCCATTCGCCACGATGAGTACCTGGATAGTGTCCGCCGTCGTGCATCACATTTAATGGACACCCACGGGCGCCATTGGCAAATTGCTCGAAGCAAACCGTTACTTAACCAAGAGGGTTACGCGGAACTGAAAGCATTACGTGATCATTTAGCGGCACACACAGCGCTGCGCCAGCAGTAACAGGCCAGTCGTGTCGAGGAGACCCCATGCCGAGTACTATTCGTCAAATCCCTTTAGAAAGTGCCACAAAACATCACTCCCACGATTTTCACCAAATAGTCATTACGCTGTGCGGCTCTTCAGAATTTGAAATCGAAGGCCTCGGTGGCCGGGTAAACGCATTTTCAGGCTGCATTGTTCCCGCGAATCACGAACACTTCTATTCAGGTAACGGCTACAACCGTCAACTGATACTGGATCTGCCTGAAGATGCGCCTGCCTTAACGGGCGAACACCGCGAGTTGGTAGCACTGTTTGATGCACCGCGTTTTTTTGCACTCGACAATCCATTGCGCCACTATCTTGCTTTCGTAGAAAGCGAGCTCGCCCAAGGATTTGACACGTCGGCAATGTCTTTTCAGCAGGACCGGCTTGCTGCCACGCTGTTAGGTTCATTAAAGGCTCGTCTGGGCGCATCAGAGAGCGCATCACAACGGCGGCTCAATCTTGATCAAATCGATCGATTTATTCGCCACCACTTGGCCGATGAGCTGAGAGTAGCTGATTTAGCAAAATTGGCTTGCCTTAGTGAAGCACACTTTTCCGAGCGCTTTCGCGTCCAAACGGGCCTGTCGCCCTGGCAGTATGTACGACGCCAACGCCTACACGCAGCTCGGCAGCTTGTATTACAAAGCCGTCTACCACTCACTGACATAGCCATTCAAACAGGCTTTGCAAATCAAAGCGCTCTTTCGCATGCTTTTCGGCGTAGTTACGGCTTGTCTCCCCGCCAGCTACGCCAAGGAGTAGTCGCAACCAATACGCCGCTCGATTCGGCTACCCACTTAGCGCCTTCTTCAACATCCGGTGCAACCTCGTTAGCATCTTCCGCGCCTACTTCAGGAGCAAGCGTCAAGACTGGCGCACTCTCATTTCGCTAGTGATGAAGCAGTTAGCTTGGGCACATAACACGCTATTTTGCGTGTTGGCAGCCGTTTAGAGACTAAACTAAAGTCTTAAAAAGCGTTTCTTGCCGAGAATTTGACACGTTTTGCCATGAAAACGACATACACCTAATGGCAGCTCGCTCTACATTCGACCGTTATCTTGGGCACAGCGCCCTACCATCGATTTATTTCGGTTATTTGATTCAGCTTTTCGCTTTCTGTTTAGACTTATGGGGGCCTCAATGCTCAATGCCAAGAAAATGCGTGACCCTGCCATCTGGCAAACTGATCTTGATACGCTTATGGAGCGTATCAGTGATCACTATCTTGTCGATGAGGATGCCTTCGTCAGTGAATCAAGGCTCTCAGCGCTGGCCCACACTACCTACAGCGTTTTGTGACTGAAAAAACAATCACCAACAGCACTTCCGCGCTGGGTGGTAACGCGTCGCTTCTGGCGCTTGGCGATAAGTGAACAGCTCAGCAATGCTGACGTGTCGACTTGCAAGGAGAACCCCATCATGAACGAAACTAACCTTAATTTGCATAGCGACGTGAGTGATCTACGCTCACGCATCCGCAGCAACTATGACGCCGATGAAACAGCGGTGCTGCATGAGCTAATCGAACGCATCAAGCTATCAGAGGATGACCGACGCAAAGTTGCTGCCGCTGGCGCCAACTACGTGGAGCGAGTGCGCAAAGAAAGGTCTCCCTCGATGATGGAGGCGTTCCTCGCTGAGTACGGCCTTTCCACCACCGAGGGCGTCGGCCTGATGTGCTTGGCAGAAGCCCTGCTGCGCGTGCCTGATGCGGAAACCATCGACGATCTGATCCACGATAAAATCGAGCCGTCCGACTGGGGCGCGCACCTGGGGAAATCGTCCTCATCGATGGTTAATGCCTCGACCTGGGCGCTGTTGCTAACCGGTAAAGTGCTGGAAGAGGATCCCAAGGGCCCAACCCGGGCGCTCCGTGGCCTAGTACGCCGCATGGGCGAGCCGGTAGTGCGTAAGGCGGTTGGTCAGTCGATGAAGATTCTCGGCCGCCAGTTCGTACTTGGCCAGACCATCGAAGAAGGCATGAAGAATGCCCGCGAGCTTGAGAAACAGGGCTACACCTACTCTTACGACATGCTTGGCGAGGCGGCTCGCACAGATGAGGATGCCGTCCGCTATCACGAGGCCTATGCCAAAGCAATTACTGCTATCGCCGAACAGGCCAAGGGCGATGTACGTGGAAGCCCCGGTATCTCGGTGAAACTATCAGCCCTGCATCCGCGCTATGAATACACCCACCGTGACACGGTGATGGCAGAGCTCGTACCCCGTGCATTGGAACTGGTAAAACAAGCGGCCAAAGCCAATATCGGTTTCAATATCGACGCAGAAGAGCAGGATCGACTGGATCTGTCACTCGACGTGATCGAGGCACTAATGTCCGACCCCAGCCTCGATGGATGGGACGGCTTCGGGGTCGTTGTACAAGCCTACGGGCGCCGCGCCGCGCCGGTGATAGAGACACTTTACGAACTTGCCGAGCGGTTCGGCCGCAAGATCATGGTGCGCCTGGTCAAGGGCGCCTACTGGGATACCGAAATCAAGCTGTCCCAGGAAATGGGCGTTAAAACCTTCCCGGTCTTCACCCGCAAGGTCAATACCGATGTCAGCTACATGGCCTGCGCTCAGATGCTGCTCGACCGGCGCGACCGCATCTATCCACAGTTCGCCACACACAATGCCCATACCTGCGCCGCCGTAGTGGCCATGGCAGGCGATGACAAGGACAGCTACGAGTTCCAGCGCCTGCATGGCATGGGCGAGTCGCTGCATCACATCGTTAAGGAGGCCGAGGGCACGCACTGCCGCATTTACGCCCCGGTTGGCGCTCACCGCGACCTGCTGGCCTACCTGGTACGTCGCCTGCTAGAGAATGGCGCGAACTCCTCGTTCGTCAACCAGGTGGTGGATAGCTCGATTCCCCCGAGCGAAGTATCAAGAGATCCAATTGAAGGGTTTAAACAGCTTGGCGACGCCATCTCAAGCCCGTTGATCCGTCAGCCCGGTGAGTTGTTTGCGCCAGATCGCAAAAACTCCAAGGGTTATCGTATCAACGAACCCGCCTCGATCCTGCCGCTGCTTAATGCGCGGGAAACCTTTGCTGACAAGACCTGGACAGCAGGCCCCATGCTAGTGGGAAATCCTGCTCCCCAAGGACCGGCTCGCGATGCAGTCTCTCCCGCCGACAGCTCGCGTATTATCGGCAAGGTATATGAGGCCACCCCTGAGGAGGTAGCGGCCGCTCTCGACGCTGCAGAGGAAGGTTTTCGTGAATGGTCAGCACGTCCTGTGGCCGAGCGTGCCGAAGTGCTTCGTCGTACCGCGGATCTCTATGAAGAACATATCGCTGAGCTGACCGTGATCACCACCCGCGAAGCCGGTAAGATGATGTTTGATGGCATCGCTGAAGTGCGCGAAGCGGTGGATTTCCTGCGCTACTACGCCAATGAGGGCGAGCGGCTGGAAGCGGAAGAACCCGGTAGTGCCCGCGGCATCTTCGTCTGCATCAGCCCTTGGAACTTCCCGCTGGCCATCACCACCGGGCAGATCGCCGCAGCCTTGGTGGCTGGCAACGCGGTACTTGCCAAGCCCGCCGAACAAACACCACTGATCGCCGCCCGCGCCGTCGAGTTGATGCGTGAGGCTGGCCTTCCAGAAGCAGCACTTCAACTGCTGCCTGGCGATGGGCCCACGGTGGGCGGCCCGCTGACTAGCGATCCACGTATCGCTGGTGTCTGTTTCACTGGCTCGACCCCCGTGGCACAGATTATCCACAAAGCACTGGCGCAGAACGCAGGGCCCGATGCGATACTGGTTGCCGAAACCGGCGGCCTCAACTCGATGATTGTGGACTCTACGGCGCTGACCGAGCAGGCAGTCCGCGATATCTTAATCTCCTCCTTCCAATCGGCTGGGCAGCGTTGTTCAGCGCTACGCATGCTGTATGTGCAGGAAGAGGCGCGCGACCGGTTGCTCAACATGCTTTATGGCGCCATGGACTCGCTCACCATCGGCGATCCTTGGAATACTGACACCGACGTCTCACCAGTGATCGACGCCGACGCCCAAGCCGAGATAAGCGACTACGTAGCAGCCCACGAGAAGACAGGTAAGGTGTTGAAGAAACTGTCCGCACCGGAAGCTGGCACCTTCGTCACCCCCGCGGTCATTGAGGTTGGGGGCATTGCAGACCTCGAACGCGAGATATTTGGCCCGGTTCTACACGTGGCTACTTTCAAGGCGCGAGACATCGACAACGTGGTCGACGACATCAATGGCAAAGGCTACGGATTGACCTTCGGCCTGCATACCCGCATCGATGATCGTGTGCAGCAAATCGTCGAGCGCATCCATGTCGGCAACGTTTATGTTAATCGTAACCAAATCGGCGCCATTGTCGGCTCCCAACCATTCGGGGGCGAAGGCCTCTCGGGCACCGGGCCCAAGGCTGGTGGCCCGCTCTATGTCACTCGCTTCCGCCGCACTGCCACCGCCGAGCACCACGAGGCTCCTGAGGGGAAAACCATCTCACTCAGCGACCTCCAATCGGCTTTAGATGGGCTAGATGCGCGGAACTGGGCGGTACGACCCAATCGGATCGAAGTACTCCGCAAGGCACTCTCCGGCAAAGGCGGCGTGATCCGCAAGGCCCTTAACGAGACAGCGGCCCTCGACATGACACCGCAGACGCTTCCAGGACCCACAGGGGAAAGCAACCGCTTGGCGATGTATCCAAAAGGCGCTGTTCTGTGCCTTGGGCCAACGCTGGATATCGCCGCTGCCCAAGCAGTACAGGCGCTTGGCGCGGGCTGTACGGCAGTCGTGATCGCACCAGGCGCAGCTCAAGCCGTCCAGCCGCTGGTCGACGCTGGCGCGCCCGTGATTGGGCTCGACGGTAGCATCGCGGCAGATACACTGAGCGAGGTTCAAGGGATTGCCGCCGTCGCCGCGGCTGGCAAAAGTGATTGGACGCATGAACTGCGGATAGCACTCGCTAAGCGCGACGGTGCCATCGTGCCGCTCGAGACTCAGACCATTTCACCAGATCGCTATGTGGTGGAACGTCATCTGTGCATCGATACGACCGCAGCGGGAGGCAACGCCAGCTTGCTGGCAACGGCCGAATAGGCCCGCTGGCTTTGTCGACGAAACGCTTCTCAACTAAACTTAGACGACAATAACCTCGTGTTGCTGGGAGGCGGCCAGTACAGGCGCTTCCCTAGCAAGGAATATCGAGGACCAAGCGGTAGCGCCTTGCTACACGAATAAGAAGCGGAGTTAAACATGCGTGCTACTAGCGGTTCTGCACGGCAAGCGCGCTAACCTGTCGGAGCTAGCTCCGTCCTGACAAATTGGAGAACTTTCATGGCTATCGGTGTTTGGATTAGTCTTTTTGCCTACTTTGCGCTCATGATCGCCATCGGCATTTATGCCATGCGCAAAGCGACATCTTCATCAGAAGATTACATGCTGGGGGGACGTGGCCTCAGTCCACAAGTAGCAGCTCTATCGGCTGGCGCTTCGGACATGAGCGGCTGGTTGCTGCTTGGGTTGCCCGGCGCAATGTTTGTTTCCGGCTTGGGATCCGCCTGGATCGGCATTGGCCTTCTGGTGGGCGCGTTCTTCAACTGGACCCTGGTCGCCCCCCGACTGCGTGAACAGACGGTTCACTACGGTAATGCGATTACCATTCCAGCCTTTTTGGCAAACCGATTTCCGACACGTGCGCTTTCACTGCGCACGGTGTCTGCTATCGTTATCGTCATCTTTTTCGCGGTTTACACGGCATCAGGTCTAGTCGCTGGGGGCAAACTGTTTGAAAGCGCGTTTGCCGGTATTTTTAACATCGGCGGCATGAGCGACTATGCTATAGGCATCCTCATTACACTTGGCGTGGTACTTGTCTACACCGTTGTTGGCGGCTTCCTGGCCGTGAGTATGACTGACTTCGTGCAAGGCTGCATCATGATGCTGGCGCTAGTAATCATGCCTGCAGTGGTGCTATTTGGCGAAGGCGGCGGCGGATTCTCCCAAGCATCACAGACGCTAAATGAAGTCGACCCCACCCTGCTATCCTGGACGTCAGGGCTGACCTTTATTGGCTGGCTCTCTGCGGTTACCTGGGGACTGGGGTACTTCGGTCAACCACACATCATTGTGCGCTTTATGGCCATTCGGACGCTGAAAGATGTGCCTACTGCCCGTAATATCGGCATGAGCTGGATGCTTATTTCCCTGATTGGCGCGGTCTCTCTAGGTCTGTTTGGCCGGGCTTATGCAGTCCGCAACGGCATGGATATCGAGGATCCAGAAACGATCTTCATCATTCTGGCGAACCTGCTATTCCACCCGCTGGTCACCGGCTTCCTCTATGCGGCACTGCTTGCTGCGATTATGAGCACCATTTCCAGCCAATTGTTAGTATCGTCGTCTTCATTGACCGAAGACTTCTATCGCCTGTTCCTAAGAAAGGAAGCAACCGATAAAGAGTGCGTAAAGGTCGGTCGAATCTGTGTCGTACTGGTTGGTCTGGTGGCCGCTGTGATTGCGTCAAATCCGGACTCGCAAGTTCTTGGACTCGTAAGTAATGCCTGGGCTGGCTTTGGCGCAGCATTTGGCCCGCTGATCATTCTGTCGCTAATGTGGTCTCGCACGAACGGAGCTGGCGCCATTGCAGGTATGGTAGTGGGTGCTGCTACCGTCATGATTTGGATTGCATTAGGCTGGAACGGAGAATTTATGGGTGGCCCCGGCGTGTACGAGATCATCCCTGGCTTCATCGCTGCCTTTATTGCCATCTTGGTGGTTAGTAGCATAACTGCCGATGCGGGTGAATATCAGCATATTGATCGCTAGACGAGCGTCAATGACACACTCAGCTTAATTAAAAATTAGCTGATTATTGAGGCCTTCCCATGCCACGGGAAGGCCTCTTTCACTTCTGACAGCCTCTTTTAAAAGCCCATTATTTAGCGGCGGAGCTCCACTCTTTGCCCCAGGTCAATAACCTGCCCTCCTCTACCCGATACACTCTTTGCATGGTTCGCGATCATGTCGAACAACGGTTCATGTTAACCACTCACTGCAAAGACTCACATTAATGGTCAGGAGCAATGCTATGCGCCATAACTCTCTTTCAACACTGCTCACCACTGGACTTGCAGCAGCCACATTGATGGCAAGCGGCCAAGTTTTAGCTTACGGCGCTGGCGATTTCTTTACTCGCGTGGGTGTTGCCAAAGTGGAGCCGAAAAGCGACAACGGTTCATTAGCCGGAGGCGCGTTCGCGGTTGATGTTCAGGATAAAACCGATTTCGCATTTACCCTGGGCTACCGCTTCCACGACAAAATGGGCATCGAATTACTGGCAGCCCTACCGTTTGAGCACGATATCGCCCTGAACGGTGATAATCTTGCCTCTACCAAGCACCTTCCACCAACTCTAACGCTCCAGTACTACCCGCTAGGTGGCACTGATGCGCGCGTACAGCCTTATGTCGGCGCAGGTATTAACTACACCTTTTTCTCTGATGAAGAGCTAGCCATAGGCGAACTGGAGCTGGACGACTCCTGGGGTGCCGCTGCTCAAGTGGGTATCGATTTGCTTATCGATGAAAACTGGGCACTTAACGCAGCCGCGTGGTATATCGACATCGATACTGACGCGACCGTTAACGGTGCCGCTGCAGGCACGGTAGAGATTGATCCCTTAGTGGTTATGGCAGGCTTAAGCTATCGCTTCTAACACCGCTAAGGCTGTGCTAGCCGCATAATCGCATGAAAAATGCCCAGTCCCGCTGCTTGCGGCGCTGGGCATTGTCTTTGCCGATACCCTCATAAAACTAGGCTTCAGCTTCTCGTATTAGTGCGACCTAGTTTTCGGTAACTAACCGATCTATCTTTTCAACAGCTCGAACAACCAGTAGCTGGTCACTGGCACGAACTTTTTCCTGCATTAGATATGCAGCCACTGCCGGCGCCACATCGCACTTGGCAGGCATAGCGGCCTGGGCATCAATCAGTGCATTTAATCGAGCGATAAAAACAAATCGAATCCACTGAGGCAGCGACATCGTGTCGATACAGAAGGGTTGCTGACTATTAAATGCTGAAATATCAGGCGTTGGCATACGCCATAAGTTAGCGGCCTTCATAGTGGCTTCAAGCTCAAGAAGCGCGGTTTGAAGCTGTTGATGGACGCTCATAAGCACCTTTTCCATTTGAATCAGTAAAGCTTTATTATCCCAGCACTGTGGGTAAGTTGCCAACCGTCTGACAGAGTTTGTGTCTTATTCACAGATTCACAGAAAACCTGCAAGAGGCTGTGGATAAACTATGGAAAGATGTCGCTACTGTTACTCTCATGCGGGTTACACCATGTTGTGCAATTTTTAACCATTTTGATAATAAAGCACGGATTAATCAGCGTTTGCGGCTGACAGTGACACATCAGCAAGGTAGAGTGCAGGCTTGAAATGCGGAAGGATGTCATGCAACCAATCCAGACACTTGATGAGTTTTTTACACGTAGCGGCGCGGACGTTTCCCTCTACCATATGGGACGACGAGTAACGGACTGCCCACGAGAAACACTGCGTGCATTCGAAAATGGCGAGATAGCCTGGCCGGAACCCTGGCAACAGCAGGCACGTCTTGGCGTAGTATTTCGTATGGGTGACATGCCTGAGCCAGCCATCTGGTTTTTGGCGCTGCCGCTAGACGAACAGGGCAAGCTCTCCCCTGCCCAACGAGACGGTTTTATTAATCGCTTGCTCGAAACCCTTGGGCGAAATGCTGCGCAGCTAGAAAATAAGCTAGGCCAGGCAGAAACTGCTGACGTGGATCATCTAATGAAGGATAATCCGCTCGCTTTTTCGCCTGATATTACTTTTCAAGCAATGCTTAATGCTCAGGCCAGTTATGCATTAGAGCTTGCCGCTAGCCAACACTTAGAGCCTGTCGAGGCCTATCTTAGCGGCCAGCAGACTATTGACTGGCAAGCACTGGGGTTACAAGGCATCGCTGATTATGTGGTACGCCTCGACTTATCCACATCAGAAGCGCTAGCGCTGCGCCTTCCCCAGTTGCCCACTAGTGTCGCTCACTCGCTGTGCTATTGCCTGGAGCATAGGCCTCTTGCAGAGCCGCTGGTCAGTGCATTACGGGCGCGTGGAGAGCAGGCAGCCATTGATGGTGACGTAGAAACCCTGTGCGCCTGCGTTCGCGCCGTGGGCTGTACTCCGTCAGTTAGTGTCGGCAAATGGTACTCAAGCCTGTTAAATGACCCTGTTGCTTGCGGCCCAGACATTATCGCAGCCATTGCTGGCCGCGGGTGGCTACTGTTAGAAGACGCTGAACGTTTACCGTTGCTTTTGCAGCGTTTAGCAGAAGACAAACGCACTAATTTTAATGCAGTCGTACGTGACCTTGCACTGGTACCCAAACTTCGCCTTTTGGTTATGCTGACACTACGCGACGCGCCACCTGACTCCGCGATTCAGCTAAGGCTAAGTGCGTTGATTAACCAAGCTAGAAGCTAGCTATTTATTTATGAGACGCTAGACCGACTCATTTCTTGATAACAAACCTTCATTTGCCAGGAGTATGCCGTGAAGGAATTACCCTATCAGGCCAAAGCAGTCATCGGCCGCCGTGAAATGGTGACGTTACCTGAATTAGGGCTTCACCTTTGCTGCAAAGCCGATACTGGCGCGCGCACCTCTGCTTTGCATGCCGAAGAGATTGACACTCATGAAGATGAGGATGGGCAGCTGTGGGTAAGTTTTATTACCCATAGTGGTGGCCCGCAAACGCCTGCCCACCGCTACCAGCTCCACTTGCACGACCGGCGGCGCGTTACCAGCTCTAATGGGCACAGCGAGTGGCGTTATGTGATTCGCACCCCGATGCAATTGGGTGAACTAAATTTTCCGGTTGAACTAACCCTGACTGACCGTAGCAATATGCGCCATCCCATGCTGCTTGGGCGCCGCGCTATGCGACGCTTGCTTATAGCCCCTGGGGCTGCATTTTTGCACGGCGAGCCTTAAACTAACTTATTAGCCATATTTTTTGGCCCCGGAGCCCTGCATGCATATTGCCCTGCTTTCGCGCAATCGCAATCTATATTCTACTCGCCGCCTTATTGAGGCCGCCGAGCAGCGTGGACACACCGCTCGCGTGGTCGACACGCTGCGCTGCTATATGAGCATCGCCTCCCACCATCCGTCGATTCATTATAAAGGCGCTGAAATCGAGCCCTTCGATGCCGTCATTCCTCGCATAGGGGCATCGGTTACCTTTTATGGCTGCGCCGTACTGCGCCAATTTGAAATGATGGGCACCTACGTTATAAATGATTCAGTAGCCATCACTCGTTCACGGGATAAGCTGCGCTCGCTACAGCTTCTCTCTAGAAAGGGGTTGGGCCTTCCCATCACGGGGTTCGCCCACTCTCCTGATGACATTCCCGACCTGATTACCATGGTCAAAGGTGCTCCGCTGGTCATCAAGCTACTGGAAGGAACGCAAGGTATCGGTGTTGTACTTGCTGAAACCAACCAAGCAGCTGAGTCGGTTATTCAAGCGTTTATGGGCATGAAAACCAACATCATGGTGCAGGAGTACATTAAAGAGGCGCGCGGTGCCGATATTCGCTGTCTGGTGATTGGCGATAAAGTGGTTGCGTCGATGAAGCGTCAGGCAGCCGAAGGTGAGTTCCGTTCAAACCTGCATCGTGGGGGCACCGCCAGCGTCATCCGCATTACCCCCGAAGAGCGCTCAACGGCCATTCGAGCGGCAAAAGCCATGGGACTGCGCGTTGCAGGTGTCGACTTACTGCGCTCTAACCATGGACCGGTGATTATGGAAGTCAACTCATCACCTGGATTACAAGGTATTGAGAATGCAACAGGCAAAGATATCGCCAGCATGATCATCGAACACATCGAAAAAAATGCCATGCCAGTGCGTAAAGCGCCACCCAAGCCTAAAGGCTAAGGCTTAATGCAAAAATAATCCGCATTAGGGGTGGCAAATTAGCGCTGCCACCCCCACAATCTGCGTCACCGAAGGAGGTAGACGCTCATGTTTCTCGACAATCGCCAAGTGGCGATGGACAGCGTGCTGGAAGCGCTGGCCGATAGCATTGATTATTTCCAGGATAATATTGAACGCCTGAGACCCACGCTGCGTGATGCACTGAAACCGCACTATACCGAGCGGTTAAACCAGATGCGTAAACTTCAGGAACTGGCCCGTGCGCACTTAAAAATGCTGCCTCGAGATGCTGACGTTGAGCGTGACGACTTTTTATGGCTATGGAGCCGTTTAAAAAGCTTTGTGGGCAACGATAGTCAGGTATTAATCAATGAGCTGTTGGAACAAGAGCGCGTACTGATGCAGGCCCTTTCAACGCTATTCACTCACCCCCTGCCCGACCCCATTGAGCCGGTAGTGGAAGAGTGCATGCAAGGTTGCCGCAAGCTAATACGCGAATTGTATAGCTTACAAAAGCGCAAAACGCATCGCTAGCCTATTGATCACCCGCCGCCTGCTCATGTGACGTCTGCGCCGACCTCACAAAGTAGTGGTAAATATCAAGGCCAACAGGGAGGCGAGACACTTCGCCGACGTTGCTACTAGCGTTTAATTCGATAGGTTCTGGAGAGCCTAGGAAGTAAGGCTCTCTTCCCCAAATATATAGATCACCTAACGTAGCGACCCGCGCCACCCATTCGCGCATTTTCAACCGCCATTCCCCAGCAGCAGATTTCTCTTCCGCCACACAGCCAGTTACATCCATTCCTAATGCGCGACCAATAAAAACCGCACGGGGAAGATGCCAGCTCTGAGTAACCAGCAACGCCTTATCTAACTGAAAGACATCTCTAGCGCGCGCAAGCGTGTCATAGGTACTGAACCCAGCAAAATCCATGGTGAGCTGGTCTGCTGGCACACCGCGACGATAAAGATCACGCCACATGGCGCGAGGCTCGTTATAGGCTTGAGTACGATTATCCCCAGAGATCAATAAATGACTGACCCGCTGATCGGCAATCAGGCGCGCTGAGGTTCGCATACGGGCGTTAAAGTGTGGGTTGCGAAAGCCGCTGCGTGTCCAGTTAGAGGTCCCAAATACGATCGCCACATCGGTTGGGCGGCACTCCGCAAAGCTGTCATCAATATAGCGTGCCGTACTAGCAACCACCCAAAAATTACCAACTATAAACAGCAATGTCGCCAGCAGCATAAGTGCTCCTAGCGACATCAAAAAACGTTTTATGTAACGTAATAGCAAGCTGTGCATCCAGCTCCCCATCAGGGGTTAAAACATGCCGAGCTCAAGCTTGGCTTCGTCGCTCATCATGTCACGGCTCCAGGGCGGGCTGAAGACAATTTCAGTATGCACCTTGTTAATCTGAGGCGCACCTAGGATTTTATTTCGCGCATCCGCCGCAATGACATCGCCCATTCCACAGCCTGGTGCGGTCAGCGTCATACGAATAGTGACCATCCGCTCGCCACTGATCAAGCGCTCAAGACGGCAACCATAGACCAACCCTAGATCAACAATATTAACCGGTATTTCGGGATCGAAGCAGGTACGCAACTGCTCCCAGACAAACTGTTCAATTTCTTCATCGCTGGCACTTTCAGGCAGCGTTGGGCGAGGCAATGGCTCGAGCCCCAAGGCATCCAAATTACGCCCTTCAATAAGATAAAGCCGCCCTTCATAGCCAACACTTACCGAGCTGCCCTTCGCTTGCATCACGCTGACAACGCTGTCTTCGGCCAGTGTCTCCGTTTTGCCAAACGGAATAGCAATGGCGTCAACATCACGCTGAAGCGGCAGTTTTTGACCACGTTCAAGGCTGGCCACTTGCTCAATATCCATAACGGTCCTTAAATGACGGCCTTTAACGTACCATTCCAATCACACGCTTTAGCGCTGCAACAAACGTATCTATCTCTTGAAGCGTATTATACGCCGCAAATGATGCACGACACGTGGCATCTACGCCAAAATGATGTAGCAATGGTTGCGCGCAGTGATGCCCAGTACGAATAGCGACGCCTAGCTGATCAATCAGCAGCCCAATGTCCTGGGAATGGGCGCCTTCGACCACAAACGACAGCACGCCAGCTTTATGCGGCGCTGTGCCAAGTATGCGCAAGCCATCTATCTGGCTCACCTCTGCAGTGGCATGTTCCAGCAGTACGGCTTCCCAAGCACCAATCGCCTCCACGCCTACGCCTTCTAGCCACTCAATAGCGCGCCCCAAAGCAATCACCTCCGCAATCGCGGGAGTGCCAGCCTCGAATTTATGCGGAAGCGCCGCAAAGGTGGTGCCGACGTCAAAAGAGACCGTTTTAATCATCTCGCCACCACCCTGCCAAGGCGGCATCGCTTCTAATAAGGTCTGCTTACCGTACAGCACGCCAACCCCAGTAGGGCCATAAATTTTATGCCCAGAGAACGCATAGAAATCAGCATCAATATCCTGAACATCAACCTGCTGGTGCGGTGTTGCCTGAGCACCATCGACCAGGATAAGCGCACCGTGCTGATGGGCAAGCGCTGCCATCTCTTTCACTGGGTTAATGGTGCCCAACGCATTAGAGACATGATTGACTGCCACTAGTTTAGTGCGCTCATTGAGCAGCGCGCGGTACGCCGTCATGTCTAGCGCCCCATTAGCCTCAACGGGAATGACTTTAATGGTAAAGCCGATCTCAGCCGCCAATAGCTGCCAAGGGACAATATTGGAGTGATGCTCCAACATTGAAATTAGCACTTCATCGCCCGCAGCCAGCTGGGAGCGCCCCCAACTTTGAACCACTAGATTGATTGCTTCAGTCGTGCCCCGCGTGAAGATAATCTGGCGTGCATCTTCCGCATTGAGAAACGCCTTAACGCGATGCCGTGTGGCTTCAAACGCTGCTGTCGCCTCATCTGACAAGGTGTGCAGCCCCCGGTGGATATTGGCGTTATAGCGCGAGTAATAGTCGCTGAATACGTCAATAACCTGCTGGGGCGTTTGGCTTGTCGCGGCATTATCTAGATATACCAACGGCTTTCCGTGCACTTCCCGTTTTAGTATCGGGAAGTCGTTGCGCAGCGCCTCAACATCAAACGCTGCAGGGGCGAGCACGGAGGGTTTCTCAATCACGCTATGGGGCATCGATGACTCCTTGGCTAGTCGTTGAGTGCGTTAGTCGTTGAGCGCAGCCGCTGCTTCTACCAATCCAGCGAGATTGAAGCGTTCCGGCAGCTTGCCCGCTACCGCCAACTCTACCCGCTCAGCAATCACATCTAGCGCGACCTGTTCAAGCACCTCGCCAGCAAATGCAAGTGTTAACAAGCCTCGCGCTGTCGCTTTGTCGATGCCGCGGGTACGCAACGCGTAGATCGCGTCTTCATCCAACTGCCCCGTGGTGGTGCCATGAGAACATTTCACGTCATCAGCATAAATTTCAAGCTCAGGCTTGGCATCGATATGCGCGCGATCGGAAAGCAATAAGTTTTGGTTACTTTGGAAACCTTCGATCTTCTGGCTATCGCGCTTAACGTACACTTTACCGTTAAACACGCCGTGGGCACGGTCATCCAAAATGCCTTTGTAGTTCTCGTTCGAGAACGTCAGCGGCGCATTGTGATTAACCTTGGTGTGGTTATCCACGTGCTGGCGACCCTGACCAAAGAACAGGCCATAGAAGTTGGTTTCTGCGCCTTGGCCGTTTAAATCACTAATCAGGTCGTTGCGTACCAGCGCACCGCCCAAATTCAGATTGTAGGAGCTGTAACGGCTGTCTCGGCCCTGTTCGACATGAATACTGGCGACATGCAGATCACCTAAGGGCGCTTCTTGCAATTTGTAGTGATTCAGAATCGCACCGCGATCCAGCATCAGCTCTGCAACCACGTTGGTGAAGTTGGCCGCATCGGCTTCACCGATATAGTGCTCAATTAACGTTGCTTCACTGCGCCCTGCTGCTTCAACCAAAATACGCGGATGGCACATTACTGGCGTGCCCGCGCGGGACAGAAACTGCAGTAGGATGGGTTTTTCCACCACGCTACCCGGTGCAATGCGCACCACAGCACCCTCTTCCATAAACGCGGTGTTGAGCGCGGCGAACGGGGAGAAATCTACTCCCGTTAAGCGCCCCAGCGGCCCACCCACAGCTTCATGGTTATCACTCAGCGCTTTGGAAAGCGGCATTACCTGAACGCTACTCGGCAGTGCTTCTAAGTCCGACAATGCGGCTGAGAAAACACCATCCACGAAGGTCAGTCGGTACGCATCCAACGGCAGCGTAAGCGCGGCTGCTTGTGCCTGGGAAAAGTCCGCAGTCTCAGCCAGCGCAAAGTTGCCCTGGGCAATCGTACGTACGTCAGTATATTTCCACTCTTCATCGCGGCGAGTTGGAAACCCCATGGCTTCAAAGCGGGCAGCTCCCGCTTGGCGGCGGGCCGCGATCCAAGTTGGCTCAACTCCGCGCTGTTGGCTACGCGCTTTCAGCGTGTCCAAAAACGTTTGCGTATCGCTCATGCCACAGACTCCTCAATGCCTTCATAGCCGTTGGCTTCCAGCTCTTTAGCAAGCTCAGCGTCGCCGCTCTTCACAATACGACCGTCGACTAAGACGTGCACTTTATCCGGTACGATATAGTCAAGCAGGCGCTGATAGTGAGTGACCAGCAGAATGGCTCGCTCTTCAGCCCGCAGGCTGTTAACGCCATCGGCAACGACTTTCATCGCGTCGATATCGAGACCAGAGTCAATTTCATCAAGCATGGCCAGCTTTGGCTGAAGCACCAGCATCTGAAGAATTTCGTTGCGCTTTTTCTCACCGCCAGAGAAACCTTCATTGACGGCACGCTGCAGGAAACTGGCATCCATCTTCATAAAGCCCAGCTTCTCTTTGACGAGCTTCATAAACTCAGGAGCGGGCATTTCTGCTTCACCACGTGCGACACGCTGTGCATTAAGCGCCGACTTGAGCAGATAGATATTTTTCACCCCTAGAATTTCCACTGGGTATTGGAAACCTAGTAGCAAGCCCGCTTGAGCGCGCTCTTCAATTTCCATTTCCAGCACGTCCTGCCCCTCAAAGGTAACGCTACCCTGGGTCACTTCGTAGCCATCTTTACCGGCAATCACTGCCGACAATGTGGATTTACCCGCGCCGTTCGGGCCCATAATGGCATGCACTTCACCTGCATTGATGGTGAGCGTTAAACCTTTCAAAATTTCTTTGCCGTCGACGGTGACGTGTAAATCTTTAACTTGCAACATAGTCATAACCTTTTAAATTCTTGCGGGACGCTTGCGCGTCTCCCATAAAATAAGTCGGGGCCGAAGTGGTTAACCCACTGCGCCTTCAAGCGTCACACTTAGAAGCGCTTCGGCTTCTACCGCGAATTCCATCGGCAGCTCTTGGAAAACGTCTTTACAGAAGCCGTTAACAATCATGCTGACCGCATCTTCTTCAGAAATCCCACGGCTTTGGCAGTAGAACAGCTGATCTTCACCGATCTTCGACGTGGTGGCTTCGTGCTCAATTGTGGCGGTGCTGTTGCCAATTTCTTGATAAGGAAAGGTATGGGCACCGCACTTGTCGCCAATTAACAACGAATCACACTGAGTGAAATTACGTGCCCCTTTGGCACGAGGGCCAATTTTGACCAAGCCACGGTAAGATTGATCGCTCTTACCTGCCGAAATGCCTTTGGCAACAATATAGGAACGGGTACCTTCGCCAATGTGAATCATTTTGGTGCCAGTATCCGCTTGCTGACGGCCATTAGTCACCGCTACGGAGTAGAACTCACCGATACTGTCTTTGCCACGCAAAACACAAGAAGGATATTTCCAGGTGATCGCCGAACCGGTTTCTACCTGTGTCCAACTGATGCGCGAACGCTCACCGCGACAATCGCCACGTTTGGTAACGAAGTTGTAAATCCCGCCTTTGCCGTTCTCATCACCGGGATACCAGTTCTGAACGGTGGAATACTTAATGTAGGCATCATCCAGCGCAACGAGCTCTACGACTGCCGCGTGAAGCTGGTTTTCATCACGCATTGGCGCCGTACAACCTTCCAAGTAAGACACCTGAGCACGGCTCTCGCAGATAATCAGGGTGCGCTCGAACTGGCCGGTGTTAGCCGCATTAATCCGGAAGTAGGTCGACAGTTCCATAGGGCACGTCACGCCTTCAGGAACAAACACAAACGACCCATCGGTAAATACAGCCGAGTTTAGTGCGGCAAAGTAGTTATCAGCCACCGGAACAACTGTACCGAGATACTGTTTGATAAGGTCTGGGTAATCGCGAATTGCTTCAGAAATCGAGCAGAAAATAACGCCCGCTTCGCCTAGCTGTTTTTTAAACGTGGTTGCCACGGAAACAGAGTCAAATACAGCGTCGACGGCCACACCGGCAAGCGCTGCACGCTCATGCAAAGGAATACCAAGCTTTTCATATGTTTCGAGAAGCTTAGGATCAACTTCATCCAGGCTCTGAGGGCGATCTTCCGGGCGCTTGGGCGCACTGAAATAAGAGATCGATTGATAATCAATGGGCGGATAATCAAGATGCGCCCAGGACGGCTCTTTCATCTTCAACCACTGACGGTATGCATCTAGGCGCCACTCCAGCATCCATTCCGGCTCGCCTTTCTTATTAGAGATAAAGGCAATGGTGTTTTCATCAAGGCCAGGTGGCAGGGTGTCGCTTTCAATATCGGTTATAAAACCATCTTTGTATTCGCGACGAACCAACTGTTCCATTTCTTCGCTTGCCATGGTGATACCCTCCGGGCAGTTGGGTGGCGAGCCTAGCTCGCCGTCAATAGGGTTAGTCTATGTTGCATTGCCTAAGCAGATGCCAGGCTAATGCTTTGAATCGGTAACTGTACGGGCAGCTTGATTGGCGTCGTATCGGCCAAGTGCGCCAGCGTAACGCTTTCCAGTAACGTGCGAATCGCCAGTGAGACTCGCTGCCAGTTATCAGCGACACCGCAGGTAGCCGCCAGGTCGCACTCACCCTCCGCTTGGCTACACTCGGTCATTGCCACCGGCCCTTCAATAGCGGCAATAATATCGGCAGCCGTAATGTGTGACGCTGGTCGCGCCAGACGATAACCACCCTGGACACCGCGTTGTGACTCCAGAAGGCCGGCTTTCACCAGCATCTTGAGCGTCTTACTAACAGTGGGATGTGGTAGCTGCACTGCATCTGCTAAATCAGCCGCCGCATGCAACGCCTGTGGATGGCGAGCAATTTGCGCCATCACGACAGCGGCATAATCTGTCAGCCGAGAAAGCTTGAGCATGTTGACTCCCATTCGCCGTTACAGTTGGCTTACCCGTTAATGGGTACCATTTTAGTCCTGTATAAATTTGATGTGAAGCCCTAGAGCAAAATCGTTATCAATTTGTGCAAAATAACAGCACGTTCGGCTCTGATAGCATCAAAAACAACAATCATTATCATTTGAAAAAGCTATCGACGCGTTAAACGAAAAAAACCTGCGAGGATTTCGCAGGTTTTTTTTAAAAGAGCAGCACCTTGTGGTGAAGGCGCTATGCCTTTAAGTACTATGCCTTTAAGTACTATGCCTTTAAGTACTATGAACCGCCCCGGTTATTCCGGAGACCGGTTTGTTTGAGTCAG
>NZ_JABUZD010000104.1:0-1421 GCF_014897875.1 Halomonas sp. 3A7M | reverse complement strand
CAATGGGATGGACTCCTCCTCACCCTACTCCGGCGTCAGTGCGCCATACTGGTAGGTGGTTGGAAAACTATCAGCTTGAGAGTCAGGAGAAGCCCATATGAACATTAGCCGAGTTGGTGTGGATATCGCAAAGTCTGTCTTTCACGTACATGGCGTTGACCGGCATGAGAAGCCTCAATGGCGAGGTAAATATACCCGGGCCAAGTGGCTGGAGGCTGTCTGTCGACGCGTTCCTCAAGGCGCCACCATCGGCATGGAGGCATGTGCATCGGCGCATTATTGGGCGCGCGAACTTCAAGCGCGTGGCTACCATGTGAAGCTCATAGCGGCCCAATTCGTGAAACCTTACGTTAAAACGAATAAAAATGATCGGGCAGATGCTGAAGCGATTTGTGAAGCATTAGGCCGTCCAACGATGCGCTTCGTGGCCGTAAAAACCGTTGATCAACAGGACAGTCAAGCCACCCACCGGATCCGTGAAGAGCTGATTAGCCAGCGCACAGCGAAGGCCAATCAAATCCGTGGCCTCGTCGGTGAGTATGGGTTTATTGCCCCCACTGGTATTCAGCAGTTACGGCGGGCGCTGCCTCTTTGGCTAGAGGATGCCACCAACGGGCTCAGTGACCGCTTTCGCCGCCTATTGGCCGACTTAGCGGATGACTTACGTTATTTAGACGAGCGCGTTGCGCAGTTAACGTCCGCCATTGAAACACATGCCAACACCGACCCGGTTGCCAAGCGCTTGATGACCCTCCGCGGCATTGGCCCCATCACCGCCAGTGCCTTATCAGGTGTACTGGGTGACGGTACTATATACAAGCGAGGACGCGACTTTGCCGCCTCATTAGGACTGACCCCGCGTCAACATAGCACGGGCGGAAGAGAGCGCCTGTTGGGGATCAGTAAACGTGGCAATAGTTACTTACGCAAGCTGCTGGTACATGGCGCCCGCGCCGTCCTTCGTTATTCGGTGAAAAAAGACGACGGACTCAGCCAGTGGATCAAGCACCTTGCCGTGCGCAAACATCGCAACGTGGCGATCGTGGCACTCGCCAATAAGACAGCGCGTATGGCGTGGGCCGTCACACGTTACGAGGTGCCGTATAACCCTGAGTTGGCCGCCGCCGCTTAAACAGGTGACGCGACCATCAATGTTGAACCTTTAACCGGTGTTCCTACCGCCCCGACTGCACCACCACAAGAGAGATGGCGAACAGGTCGAACCGACGTCGGGCCATACCGTGTAGCGCGTAGAGCAAGAAAGCTCGTTTACGCTGAGGGTACCCGACGTGCGAATAGCCCATTAAGGTCCGATGTCCACGTTAGGCATCCTTTACGAGACCGGATATACGCTAGCAGTCGACTGTGCCGCTATGACCTTTTGTGCTTGCAGACGAGGAGGAGTCCATATACGCGCTACA
>NZ_JABUZD010000106.1:0-3234 GCF_014897875.1 Halomonas sp. 3A7M | reverse complement strand
CCTGGGGCGTCGTCCAGCAAGCGCGGTAGCCGGTCATCGTCAAGGTGGGCACCCGTCGTTAGCCACTCGATGCGCTTAATCGCCCGCAGAACTCCTGTGCGCCGCGAGAAAGGCGGTCAAGGGGTTGGTGCGGCCCGCAGCGCGAAGCGCGAGGACTCGGCCCCTTGACGGCCTGTAGCGCGGCATAGCCTCCCGGCACCGGAGCCGGGGAACAAGAGAGCGAAGCGAACGCCATCCCCGGCCCGGCTGCCTACCGGCGAGGTCGGGGTATGGGGCAGAGCCCCATGGTTTTGCAAGCGGAGCGCGCAGCGAGTGCAACGAGCGTAGGGACAAGGGGCGTTACCCGAAGGGACGAGACGCGGGGGTTAGCGGCTCGGTCGAGCGGAGCGAGATAGCACCGTCACGGCGAAGCCGTGTGGCCCCAGGCCCGCTATGAATATGGATTGCGCAATCCAGAAAGGCTAAGATGTGGATTGCGCAATCCAAAAAAGGCAAACCCATGCACCCCACACAGCAAATTTATGACGAACTCCAATCAGCTTACGACCACTTCAATAAAGCACTTTTTGATGATGCGCTGCCCGATTGCCTCATCACGTTGCAGCGCGAACGTCGAACATTTGGCTATTACTGCCGTGACCGCTTCGTCAACCATGGCGGGACGATCACTGACGAAATTGCCATGAATCCCGCCTACTTCGGCATCCGCAGTATTCGCAAATCGCTCTCAACGCTTGTTCATGAAATGGTGCATCAATGGCAAATCCATTTTGGTAAACCAGGTAGACGGGGCTACCACAACAAGGAATGGGCCGACAAAATGGACGCACTTGGGCTTATCGCTAGTAATACCGGCCAACCCGGGGGGAAGCGCGTAGGCGAGCAAATGGATCACTACATTCAAAAGGGCGGTGCGTTTGATCAAGCCTGTGACAGCCTGCTTTCCCAGCAATACCGGCTGTCATGGCTCGACCGCTTCCCGCCTTATCTGCCTAGCAAGCCCAGCAGCCTGGATGAAACAGACGAGGATGAGCAAGGCGATTTAGACGATGGCCATCTCAAAGAGGATTACGTCGATGAAGACGAGGAAGGGCACGTATCGCCCTATGTGCAGCTACCAAAGGAGACCGTCAACAAAACCAACCGCCAAAAGTACCGGTGCCCGGTGTGCGAAAGCCAGGCATGGGGAAAGCCGGGCTTGCAGCTAATATGCGGGGGAGAGGGGTGCGATAAAGCGAGGTTCAACGTGGTGTGACGCCCTAGCGGCACACCCAACCAAATCGCATCGGGGCTATATTCTATTCATGCCCCTTCAGCTTCCAACCATGCTGCTCAGCGAACGCGGCAAGCGCCGCTATATCGCTTTCCGGCAACCAGACAACACACGGTGTTAAGCCTGGTGACTGGCTGGGCGCAACCTTCGCTTTGACACGATTGACCGCAATTTTTACCGCCTGGCGACTTATACCCGCGTCTCGTGCCACTGAGGCCTGTGAAGCACCCTCAACAAGCACACGCCTGGCATGATCGAGCGTTTTACTCGAAAATCCGACAAGCAAGGGCTGTAACTGCTCCCACTCGTCCAGTGATAAACGCAAGTCTTTGGGGGCAGAATCCTCTAGCGCGGCTTTTACGCGCTTAACGGCTGTGTGTACGGTCTGATTGGCAACACCAGTAGCGCGGGCCACCTCTGGCGGAGCCAGGCCATCCACTAGCACTTGCTTGGCAAGTGCCAAGGTATTGTCAGAAAACGCGCTTAGCCGTGCCTGCGCGGCTGTCCATTCAGCCTCTGAGAAACGAATGATCTGTCTTGCATGCAGTCCCATAACACTCACCATTTCAAGTTTAAAAAGATGCCTTAGTATCGCTTACAACCACTATCAAGTAAATCGTTTATCATACGATAAAAGGATAAATAAGAGGCTCTGCTATAGCAAATTATGCCCATCAAACCATCATGGCCAAAACGACAAAAGCGCCCCACGCAGGGCGCTTTGTTAACAGGCCGCTAGTCAAGAGGTTTAACAGGGCCGATGAGCGGTTGATTGCGCGCCTGGCGAACTGCCCGGCTTACCACATGAGACGCGCAGGTGTGGCCTTTGTAGCGTCTTAGGAGGGCCACCAGTACGCCTAATTGCCCAACAGTCATAACGCCTATATGTACGTGTTTAATGGGTGCAGACATTGCCAAAACTCCTACCAAAAGTTTGTCTAAGCGCGGTTGCCGCCGCGAGGATCTTCTATGGCCCCTTGCTGAAAGCAAGGGGCCTTTCAGTGGATTAGTTAAACAGCTTGGACATTTCCATAGAGAACGCCCAAAGCGCTTTATTGAGTTTCAAGTCCTGGTCGATGCCTTTAACTGCGCGTGTGGTGGTGCGCTTACCCTTGGCATTTCGGCCACTCAACCCGCCTTTAATGACATTCTCCTGAATGCGGTTAGTCGTTGACCATAAATCGTTGGGGCGATCTTCGTGGCGGCGAGCCCGTAGCAGCTGCTCGGCTTCGATAGGCGCGGGGCGCAAGGGGTCATCATGCTTGTAATTTAAAACGGCTTGAGCAAGACCATGTTGAAGCTGCGGCGTTAGCTGAATGCCTCGCATCGTGTCGCGCTCATTTTCAATTACCTCAAAGGCATCGCGCACCGTGTAAGCGCCTTCGATCACCTCGCCAATAATGTCGCCTTTGCCGCTATGGCGTACACGCACGTCGCCAACGGTATTCCCGCAAACCATGCCATTCGCGCAGACAAACCGGAACATACCCGCCAACATCTGGTAGCTACTGCTACCGTCATGAGAGTTAACCAAGATAATCTCATTGGCCTCCTGGGCGTTGATCTGACTAGCATGGCGAAGGCGTAGCATGTGCTTTGTATGTTCACGCTTATCCGCTTTGCGGACGTTCGTTTGCGCGGCAAAGAAGGGGTAAAAGCCTTCGTTGCGTAGCGCATTAACAACGTCAATCGTCGGTATATAGTGATAACGCTCTGAGCGGCTTTCGTGAGGCGCTTCTGCAAAAATAGAAGGGGCAGCACGGTGGATCATATCGTCGCTTAGCGGCTCGTTGCGGCGAATCTGCTTAATGTTTCCAAGGCTCGATACTAAACCCATGGTATTAACTCCTAACGTTTGATTTTACTGGCGCGGTTGCCGCCGCTTTGGTGCCAGTGTTGGCCTCTGCCAACAAAGTCAGTATCGCTCATATCGCTAAATATGTCAACTGTTTATCATACGA
>NZ_JABUZD010000162.1:226821-290482 GCF_014897875.1 Halomonas sp. 3A7M | reverse complement strand
AATTTTAGCGGGGTGGCAGAACGTCGCGGAATGGACGCTTACTTTTGGGGTAGGGTTGGACTCCTGGCAAGTCTAGAACTATAAGCAAACATATAAGTCTAAAAGATTTTATATGCAAACTCGAAAAATATACCTTTGCGTATACCAGTGCCCCTAGGCGCAACCCGCTAAAAGAAAAGCTTATCATTGGATAATATCAATCACTGCTAATTCTGTTTGTAGCATATATGGGCTGCTTACGGCCACAAGCGGACAACATAAAAACGCGGCTATATTAAAGCCTTATATATAAATGCAACTAATTTCTTTGCAGCCCACACCCGATTGCGGTCGGCGGCTATCAACAGAAAGGCCTGCTAATAGTTAAAACCGCTCTTAAGCATTTATGAACACCCCGCTGCGTATTTTATTGTGAAACTTACGGAAATCGCCCGCTTTTTTTAAAATCAGGCTGCGCAAATAATACGTCAACAATGGCTCAACACTTACCACTCCTAATTGTATTGACTTTCCCAGACGGATTTTGCAATCGCTATGTGCATTGCAACTACAGCATTGTAATAGCTATTCAGCCGCTCAGTTGTGATGGGCAGAACTTCGCCAACCCATTCATTGAGCTCTGGGAAATTTTCAACATCCTTGGAACTCAGATACCCATAGCGATGAAGGATTACATTTCTCACCATGGAAGACTCATTGTATTTATTAGCAGCTATAGCGCTGAGCTGGAGTTCTAAACCAAACCAAGAAAATAACACCACCATCCTATTGGCAATATCCACTCCCCCATTCTCAGTAGAATTCTTAGCCTTTGGGTCCAGCTTTTGAGCGATCTCTAGGCATGTTGACTCCGACCAGGGCCAGTCAGCAAGCGAGTATTTACCATTTTTAAACTTCTCACTTGCAATTTTTGCGGCGTACTCGGAGGTTCGAATAATTTCTGCTATTATGTTTTCAGCTCCAGCCTCTTGTGCCGCCCATAAGGTGATAAAAGCATGAGTGTTGACAGTATGAAAACCTTCTTCCTCAACTTCTCCAGCCCAGCGACTAACATCTTCCAATTTTTCAATCAGTCGCTCCAAATCTAAATTAGATGAATCACGAGCCTTATGAATAGCTGTCAGAGCCGGCCGATGCTGAGAAGCCATAGCCTTAGCCATTCTCAAGCACTCTCGATAATACCCTCCTCCAAATAATTCCCCGATAAGAAACGAGCCAGTTTGGTGAATGGCCCAGCTGACTGGGGCTTCCTCCCTACAAGTACCTAAAGGGCGCTTTTTTAATTCAGGCACTAGACACTCCTCTTAAGTATGAGTTTACGCATCGACAAAATTTACTGATACATCTACCTTGGAAGGAAAGTTAATATCAGGATGAACTAAAATTACCATAACTGCCAGGAGCGAACTTTGAGAAGACACTAATATAAAACTCTCTTTGCTAGGCGGACTGAGGTAGCTGATACTCTGGAAATGGCTAAACAAACAGACGTCTGATTGGACAAATGATGGCCCATGTTGTGTCATCGTTATCTAGCCCACCAACATCAGAGAATGCTGATATAATGCCGAAAATTACCAGAAAAATTGGAGCAACGAATGGCTTATGCGATTCACGCACAAACGAGCGTTGCGGAAATTTTTCCCGTATGTATTTACCTTGTTATATGTAATCATCGCATGGCCCTGCGCAGTTTTGCAGAGACAGAATAAATTGCCACTCGGCTTCCAACCCCCCCTCTTGTTTTCACAAAATAATTGTGCTCTAAAAACTTAATGACATGTGTGACTATAGGCAGTCGTATATTTAGTTTCTCACTAATTTCATGATTAACATGTACATTCTCATTCACAATCACTGCAACTATTGAGTCCTGCATCTTACCATATTCGTTCACGTAGTTTTTACAGTACTCTTCGTAACCAAATAGTGTAACTCGGTAATGGCAACCCCAACGCCCTGAACCGCCACCGATATAGTGTGATAAAGATACGTAACCTTGATCTTCAAGTATTTCTAGTGACTCTAACACTTGCTCTTTAGGTGGAGCCTCTGGATTACTATCATCAAAAACCTCTCCTGGCTCTATTGGGTCATCAGGCCACTCTTTCAAGGATTCACAAGACAACTTTAATACCAAGCTATCTACCGACTCCAATCCCTCAATATTATGTATGACAGACGTAGTATATGAGGGTGGCTGACCAATCTTTGGTTTTAAAGAAGCCCCAAAAACCGAGGCTAAGATTCTTTCAAAGCTTAAATCATAGGATTTTTTGTCTTTAATGGATTCCCATAGTGTAGATTTCAGTGGCTCAGGGACTTCACAATCATCTATAAGGATAGGAATTATTTTTGTCCCTTTCTGGATCTTACTTACGATAGTTGAGTTTAACTCTTCTTGCACCCAAGGCTTTCGAACACTATATTCGGACAGCACAATTATTACAGCCTCTGCTTCTTTCAGACCTTCTTCAAATATCTTATCGACTAAACTATCACCTGGAAGCATTTCCCATTTATCCAGCCATACATCAACACCATTTTGAATAAGCCTGATAGAAAATTCATTTACAAATCGCTCTTTATCTTCAGATGCATGACTCAAGAATACTTTTGGATGTGTCATATTTCTCCAATCACGTATAATACGTCTTTATTAGACTGTCAGATCGTTTATTGACTTGAACGTGCTGACACGTTCATTTAGGTTATCGCATGCCATTCACAATTTACCACCTTAAAATTAAAAGAAACCAAGTATTGTCAGGCTGCAAAACATTGATCATCGTTCCGGCTGCATAATGCGGCTAAACGGGTTTGCCGATAGGGCCACTTTGGGTCGAGCCCTGACCATGAATTAACCTTAGCACATGATGAGCGTGAATTGAGCCATTCTCTGACCTCTACCCGATGAAGGAACATTTCGACTGAAATCTCCTTTACACCTTGGAATAAAGGCAAGTTAGTTGGGCAAAAGACACCTCTGCGCCTTCAAGATATTTGGGTCATACGTGTAAAAGACGAGAGACCTCGCCCTCTTCAATTTAGCCATCGATAGCAAATTACGGGGCTGCGATCTCGCCAATTTACGAATACGAGATATAGCCCATGGTGCGTGCATATCACCACGAGCCATCTTGATGCAGCAAAAAACGCATCAACCTGTCCAGTTCGAAATAACCGAGCAAACCCGCATTGCTATAATGGATTGGATACAGCTTACTCAACTCAGAAACGAAGATTTCTTGTTTCCCAGCAGCATCAATAGCCCAAAGCATCTCTCAACGCGCCAATATGCCCGTATTGTCAAAGCTTGGGTTACCGAAATAGGTCTAGATGCGTCAATTTATGGCACGCACACTATGCGTCGTACGAAAGCTTCGCTGATATACCGTCGCACGAAAAACTTGAGGGCAGTGCAACTGCTTCTGGGTCATACGAAGCTTGAAAGCACCGTCAGGTATCTAGGGATAGAGGTAGATGACGCGCTGGAAATGGCAGAACAGACAGAAGTTTGATGAGGGTAAACGACGGCCTATTTCGGGCTGTCATTGTCCGGCCAGGAGCGGCCATTGCGGTAGTGCTGATATAACGCCGCGTTCACCGGCTTGTCCGGTGCAACGCTTTGTTCAGCACCATTTACGACACCCTTATTTAGAATGTTAGTATGCCCAAGCATTCTGTTTGAACAGCTCGATTTCTTCGGGTTCAATCACTTCTGTTGCCTCTGCTACGTCCGCAACCACAATACTTTTCACATCAATCGCATTTTTCAAAGCTTCACTAGCGATCCAGTCACACCCCCACAATTGCGGTGCTCCACCATTAACTATCTGGCAAATTGGCTCAGAACTATCGAATGGGATACCCACGGCTTTTGGTTGAGTTACTCGCTGCAACCATATTTCAAGATAACCGTTGTAAGGAACCCGCTTAATTTTCTCTCGGACTTTAGTCCAGAGTCGAACCTTGTCTTCGGTTGGTGCAAGCGCAATAAGATGGCTCAAAATTCCAGCTACAGCGGGAAAAGTTGCTGGAGACACATAGGCAATATCTGTTGCGATTGCCACTTGAACTTCGAGGTCGTCGGGAGATTCCGTTTGGCTAGAAACGTTAGTGTGAAAATCGCCCACTAACCGACGTAACGCACCGCTATTCGGATATCGTTGACCGAACGCATGGAGTCTCATTAATTGTTTTTGGATCGTTTTGGCATTTTCTTTTCCAAGGTCTTGCAGTTCAATACCTGCAAGTTTGTCTGGCTTGATAGACCCTTCCACTACGTTTCCGCTGGAAAAAGTCTTTGAAACCCCAAGCTTCATCCCGACCGTTCGCAACTTATCGCTTACAACCTTAAGAACGGATTCTGCACGTTCGTCGCTGTTTGCAAAGATGCGGTAATCATCTCGGTAACGAAGGATTCGGATATCAGAACAGCTACCTAGCTCAGTATTGATAAGCTCATCGACATAGCCAAGTACGATTTCGGCGATAAAGTCCATAAGTACCGAGCCTTGGCAAATTCCATTTGTTTGGCCGTAACGACTAGCCTGGATGTGGAAATCAATCTTGTTTCCAAGAAGCGACTTCTTAGTTTTGTTTTTCTTAGCTTCTTCGATCCCATGGATAGCCCATGCAATGCTATGCGTGTACAGCGAGCCGTAACAGTCTGTCACATCGGTGTGAAGAAGGTGATTGAATTCCAGCGAATAAGTCAAAGAGCGTTGTTCAACAGCCTGCCACCACCCTTTAATCTGAGTGGCAACATCGGTCTGGTGGTCCACTGACATTACAGGCGCGCTGCAACAGTCGATGACGCCATCCTCAAACTCAGCCATACGGGATATGATTAGAGCCCAGTTTTCCTCGTCGCAAATAACGTTTACCAATGAGACGTATATTGCAGGATGCATCAACTCATATGGTCGCCAAGCAAACCTTCCGTCCTTGTTGGCAATGAAATTGTAATTTACATCAGGAAAATCGGCTGGACTGCTTTTCTTGAACTGATTAAAACTAGCGCCGCCTAAGATTTCCGAAACACTTGCCAAAATAGGCTCGAAATTAATGTAGCTCGGAATATCGCCATTGAAGTAGCTACTCCCCTTCAAGAAATGAGCACGTGCTTCTTCATTGGTTAGGTCGATTAATCGCTTCATTTATTCGTTAGCCCTTGTGCGACGCTGAACGCCCGCTTAAGTGGTGAGCAACGCTACCACGACACTAAACCATTACACCGTAAACACTAAAGCCGAATGAAACCAAAACCGCCAAGCGTTGCGAATCCGTCTTAAAGCGTTTGTTATGCAACAAGCCCAAAGGTGTACGCCTAACCTTCACGCCCCTCTGTGAACACAGGTAATTTAGGGTCTAGGTGACACCAATTTGCCTTATACACTGTGTAAATTTGGGCATCTACTTTTACTGGTATATCGTCGTCGAACGTGGAGATAGCTAACTCTATTTCATCATGAGTTGAACCTTTGACACGGAAGCCTAAACTCGAACCACATTCGGAGCAGAAAGTTCGAATAGTACCATTGGATGCAACGAACTCTTTTAACAATTGCTCGCCTGAAAGCCACTTTAACCCTCGCACTCCGACCAAAGTTCCAAAAGCTGCACCATGAAATTTACGACACATTGAGCAATAACAGTTTGCCGCTTTTTCACTGAAACCATTAACAGAAAACCGGATGCCTCCGCACAAACAAGAACCTTTATATGTCTTACTCATCTTAAGCTTCCTCCATGTTGCATAACAGTTTATTAGTGCGCATGCGTGTTTTTCTGGCCACCACCATCCTGACCATATAGTTATAATGCATTGAAATTTAGAGAAACAAATGCCGTCTACGCGATGCGCTTTGCCAGAAAAACGCGCATGCGCGTTAACATTTCCACCATCCTTTGGATATTGCGCATAAACATCAATAGCTTTCCCCTAACACCTTGTTTCATAAAACTTTGAAAAAGCCACTCCAGAAAACCAAGCATTTGTATTCAAACCCTACCAGAAAAACGCGCATTGTGAGCCAAAGGCACTTATGAATATCCGGTCTCAGCGAAGTCCGCTTTGGGTCGCAAGCCGACATTGCACGTGGAGCTATACACGAGCTCCCCTCTTCCCTGTAACGCGACTCAGCCTTTTACACAAAATCTTCTTAGCCTTAACGCTAGCAGATAATCCTTCTGCCCGTCATTAGTCATTAGCCGCGCATTGCGGTCTTCTGCCACGTCTAGAGCTTGTTCGCTCATAACGCCTTTTAGCTTCTTCTATCACCACAACAAAAAAGCCGATGCCGTGAAGCTGCTGCTCACCTCACCTTCATTTCCTAGTGCTGAACACGGTAAGCTTGGCGACAACACCGCTGTTAATGGCTAAAAATCAACGATGACTTCCCATTGGATACTTGGCCCTGGGGCCATTGGTCGCCTGTTGGCGCATTCGCTTTCCCCCTTCACTGACACCACTTTGATTGGCCGACGTGCGCTGCCTGAACAACAACACCTGACCACCCCTGAAGGTGAAGAGCGAACTCAGCGGCTGGCGAGCGCTACGGTTGCGGAACTAGCCTCTCATCCGCTTCCCGCGCCTGGGTTTGTACATATCACCACCAAAGCCATGGCCGCCGAGGCGGCACTTGCCAGTATTGCCGATGTGGTTGCGCCCACTACCCCACTGGTGCTGTGGCAGAACGGCTTTTTGGCACAACCGCGTATTACACAAACGTGGCCTGGGCCAGTGCTGTGCGCGACCACTACTCAGGGTGCTTATCTCACTGGGGATGATGGTGTGGTTCACGCGGGGCGCGGGCCTACGTTTATTGGTGATTTAGATAATCAGCACGCGGGATTGGCGGAGGCGTTAGCGGCGCTATTGAGTGAGTCAGGCTTTACCGCAACAGCGGTCGGTGATATACGCCAACGCCTGTGGCAAAAGCTGGCGGTGAATGCGGCGATCAACCCATTGGTGGCGCTAAATGGTGTGCGCAATGGTGAGCTGCGCGGTGACGCTTATGCAGGCCGTTTGGCAGCGGTGGTCAAAGAGGTCGCGGCGATTTTAAAGCAGGAAAACATTGCACCACCGAATGGTGACGAAGGTGAAGACGCGTGGTTGGCGCTGGTGTGGCAGGTGGTGGAGAACACCGCTAACAATAAGGCCTCGATGTTGCAGGATGTTGAGGCCAAGCGTCCCACCGAGCGCGGGGCGATTTTAGGGCCGTTGATTGATAGCGCCGAGCGCCATGGCTTGCCGTGTGGGGTGTTGAAGGAACTTAATAGCGAATTGGCTAAATTGGAGGCGAAGTTTTAGGGAACATTTAGTGGCTAAATCATCGCGCTAAAGCGACCTCCCACAATATAAATTGCCCTTATTTACTGTGCTGTCAAGGCTGTGCTGTTCCACTTACAACCGCTGCGCCAGGCTGCCATTGCGGGTGCGCTTCGCTTACCACGCACTACAAACCCCGTATGCTCCATCGCATAAATGCACAATAAAGCCCGTGTATTTAGCCGTTTAGCAAATTGTAGTGCGCTAGAGCGCCCTCCCGTCATCAGGGAGGGCTGCTTTCTACATCACGTAACAGGAATCATCACTACGTTCTGAAAGGCGGGGCGTTCTGCAATCTGTTGGTACCAGCGCTCCAGATTGGGGCGCCGCTGCCAGGTTAACCCAATGTTCCAAAGGTTATAGATAAACGGCGCTAAGGCGATGTCGCCGAGGCCAAACTCATCGCCGGAAAACCAGGGTTGGCTTTGGTTTGCCAGCGCGTTATCTAGCAGTTCGAATGACCTTTCACAGGCTAGCATTCCAGCATCAATAGCGGCGTTGTCGCGCTCTTCTGGCGGTGTTCTTACGAATCCCTGCAAAATAACGCGGTGCCTGGGCGAAAGCGTATTGTTCGCCCAATCCATCCATTTCTCTGCCTGGGCGCGCTTGGCGGGGTTATCTACCCATAAGCTACCTTGGCCATACTGCGCAGCCAAGTAGCGGATAATGGTGTTAGATTCCCATAACACGCTATCGGTCGCGTCGTCTTTAAGTAGCGGCACTAGCCCATTGGGGTTCATGGCCAAGTACGCTGAGGTATTGTTGACCCCGTGCTGCATTCCTGCCGGAATTTGTTCAAACGCCAAGCCGAGCTCTTCGAGCACCCAGCGCACTTTTTTGACGTTAGTGGAGTTATTGCGGCCCCAAAGCGTAATCATGGCAGTCCTTTTTCTGGGCATACATCTGAGAATAGTGAAGAAAATGAGTGTGCCCGCCTTTGAAGCAAGTGACAAGGGGCGGCTATGCCGCCCGCTCGCGGGTGCCTAGTGTTGCTCGTTCCGCGCAAAACTCGCTACCACGCGCGACACCACCACTTACCACTTACCACTTACCATTTTCCATTTTCCATTTTCCATTCACGCCTTACTCTCACTCCTTATCTTGATAAAACTGCAGCAGGCTGGAGAAATCGAGTTTGCCGTTGCCGCTGGCTTTATGCAGGGTGAATAACGAACGTGCGGCAGACCCCATGGGCACTGGTGAGGCGCTTTGCTGACTAACATCCATGGCGAGGCCCAGATCTTTAATCATCAGGTCTACCTGGAAGCCGCCTTGATAACCCTTCGAGGCGGGGGCATTTTCCATCACGCCGGGGTACGGGTTGTAAACGTTTAGCGCCCAGTTTCCCCCCGAGCTTTGTTTCATGATTTCGGAAAGCACCGCTGGATCCAGGCCATTTTTTACGCCCATGTTGATCGCTTCGCAGGTGCCCGCCATCAGAATGGAAAGCAGCATGTTGTTGCACACTTTGGCCACTTGGCCTGCACCGTGGTCGCCAGCGTGGAAGATATTCTTACCCATCACTTCTAGCACGGGCTTGGCCTGCTCAAATTGTGCCGCGCTACCGCCCACAATAAAGCTCAACGTGCCGGCCTGCGCGCCACCTACCCCGCCAGATACCGGCGCGTCGACAAAACCAACGCCTTTTTCAGCGCCAGCGGCCGCAACGCTGCGGGCGGTATCCGCATCAATCGTCGAGCAGTCAATCACTAGAGCGCTCTTTTTGATGACATCAAACAGCGGCTCGTCGCCATCCACATACAGCCCACGTACATGCTTGCCTGCGGGGAGCATGGAAATAATAAAGTCTGCATCGGTGGCCGCTGCTTTTGCAGAGACTGCTACTTCACAGCCTTGGGATTTAGCCGTTTCCAAGGCTTGTTCAGAAAGGTCGAACGCGCGAACGTTAAAGCCCGCTTTCGCCAAGTTGGCCGCCATGGGGCCACCCATATTACCTAAACCGATAAACGCGACAGTGGTCATCTTTATTGTCCTTATTCGAAAATTGACGGTGAATTGGGTTGGGGAAATGGTTTGAAGAAATAGCTTAGTGAAGATCCGCCAGAGGGCTCGTTTGCCACGGCGAAGCCAGCAGCTCATCGATAAAAGTTTGTTCGACGGACGCGACATCTGGGTATTTCCAGGCAGGCTTACCGTCTTTATCGACCAACAGCGCACGTACGCCTTCGGGGAATTCCTGATGACGGCAACACTGCACTGAAAGTGCCAGCTCAAACTGAAACACCTCAGCCAACGACATATGCTTGGCGCGCTTTAGCTGCTCATCAATCAGTTTCACTGATACGGGGCTGCCGTGGGAAAGCGTTTTCTGCGCTTTGCTGAACCATTTGTCATCACTACGAACCGCCAGCACGGCATCCACGGTTTGCTCAACCGTATCATGATCCATTAGCTCACGAATCAAGGCAGCGGATTTTTGAACCGGCGATTCCAGCTCGGCAAATACCTCTTGAGAGGCTTGTTCAAATTCGCGCAGCACGCGATTGACGATACCATGGGCGTCAGTTTGCTTTCCTTCTCCCCAGGTGGCATCCATCAGTTTTTGCGTCAGGTCCGCGCGGTAATGGCTAGCAATCGCACGATCGGCAAGGCCGAGATGAACGGCATCTGGGGCGTTTATTTGGCTGCCGGTCATGGCTAGAAAGCGTCCAGTACCATTTGGCAGGCGGTTTAAAAACCAGCTAGCGCCAACGTCCGGGTAAAGGCCAATCGTCACTTCTGGCATCGCCAGCCGAGAGGTTTCTGTCACAATTCGGTGGCTGCTACCGCTGAGCAGCCCCATTCCCCCCCCCATTACAATACCGCTGCCCCAGCAAATAACCGGTTTGGGATAGGTGTGAAGCAGGTAGTCCAGGCGGTACTCGTGTTCAAAGAAGCGCTCAGGAAAGTCTGGTTCGCCGTCACCTTTAATCGCTTTATACAGATTGACGACATCGCCCCCTGCGCAAAACGCTTTTTCACCGGCGCTGTCCAGCAGAACCGCGACAACTCGCTCGTCGGTTTGCCACGCTTTCAAGCGCGGCAGGATCTCTTCAATCATTTCTAACGTCAGGGCATTCAGCGAACGCTCGGCGTTAAGGGTGATCTCGCCGATAATATGGCCATCTTGGGTGGCGTGTTCAGCAAACAGTACGCTACTCATTCCATTGTCCTTGTGGTGGTTGGCTACAGCTCAGAGGCACCATCAGAGAGCACGCGGCGGGAAATAATCAGCCGCATGATTTCGTTGGTTCCTTCCAAAATACGATGTACACGGGAGTCACGTACATAGCGCTCCATTGGATACTCTTTAATGTAGCCGTTGCCACCATAGAGCTGCAGCGCTTCATCACACACTTTGAAGCCGACGTCAGTCGCAAAGCGCTTAGCCATCGCACAGTAGGTAGTCGCATCGGGGTGACCAGCATCCAGCTTAGTGGCTGCCATACGCACTAACTGACGAGCCGCGACAAGCTCGGTAACCATATCCGCCATACGGAACTGAAGCGCTTGGAAGTCTGCCAAACGCTTACCAAACTGCTTACGCTCCAGCATGTATTCACGGGCTTTGTTGATCGCCTGCTGGGCAGTGCCGATTGAGCAGGTAGCGATGTTGATACGCCCCCCATCCAGGCCCTTCATGGCAATTTTAAAGCCATCGCCTTCGTTGCCTAACAGGTGGTTGGCGGGAACACGCACATCTTCAAAGGTAATCATGCGGGTTGGCTGACTGTTCCAACCCATTTTGTCTTCTTTGCGGCCGTAACTAATGCCGCTTGCTTTGGCATCAACCGCAAAGGCAGAAACGCCGCTGGGACCTTCACCGCCGGTACGCGCCATCACCACCAAAAAGTCGGTGCTACCGGCGCCAGAGATAAACATCTTGCTACCGTTTAGCACGTAGTCATCGCCATCACGCTTGGCGGTGGTTTTAAGCGAGGCTGCATCAGAGCCTGCATTGGGTTCTGTTAAGCAGTAAGAACCCAGTAAATCGCCGGTGGCGAGCTTTTCGCCCCACTGTTCCACTGCTTCGGAGGTGCCGAAGTCAGCCAGCATCCAGGTCACCATGTTATGAATGGTGAGATAGGCGGTGGTTGAGGTACAGCCCATGGAAAGCTGTTCAAAAATAATGCTGGCATCCAGACGGGAAAGACCCAGCCCGCCAACGCGTTCTGGCGCGTAAAGTGAACAAAAACCTAACTCCCCCGCTTTGCGGATAACATCGACAGGAAAAAAGGCTTCGGCATCCCACTGCGCAGCGTTGGGTTCTAATTCATTCTGGGCGAATGCCCGGGCCATATCGGCAAAGGCGACCTGGTCTTCACTTAACTCAAAATTCATGGCGAATCTCCGCAGCATGCGTCGCTGAACAGCCTGTGAGCAGGCTGGGCAGCTTGGCGTTTGCTATTATCTTTATTAGCCGTTGGCGTTATTGGCAATTGTCTTTACTGGCAATTATCTTTACAGGCAACGTTGACGTTTACGTTAACTTATATTCTTACTCTGACAGGTGCAACCGGCTTAGCTCACTACCTTTGGCGTAGAGGCGTGAGTTGGGCAGAAAAAAGGGTGCCCTAGGGCACCCAATCATCGGACAGAAACGGTTATTTGAAGTTTTTGCGATACATTTTGGTGAGTTCACCCACAATGCCGCTGCGGAAGCTAAGTACGCAGACAACAAAGATAATCCCCAGAATGACGCTTACCCAGTTACCCAACGGCGACTGTGCCAAAATGTGCTGCAGACTAACCACAATGCCCGCGCCCATCAGGGGGCCAAGCAGTGTGCCTACCCCGCCCAGCAGCGTCATTAGGATAACTTCACCCGACATGTGCCAGTGTGCATCGGTTAACGACGCCAGTTGAAACACGACGGTTTTGGTAGACCCTGCCAACCCGGCCAGCGCCGCAGAAAGTACAAACGCCAGCAGCTTATAAGCATCAACGTTGTAGCCCAGCGAAATAGCACGCGGCTCATTTTCACGAATCGCTTTAAGCACCTGCCCAAAGGGGGAATGCACGGTGCGTTGGATCAGCGCAAAACCAAATATGAAGATGGCAAAAACGAAGTAATACATCGCTAAGTTGCTGCTTAGACTGATCACACCAAACAAGTCACCGCGTGGCACGCCGTGCAGACCATCCTCACCACCGGTAAACGATGACTGAACAAAGACGAAAAACATCAGCTGAGCAAGCGCCAACGTCACCATGGCAAAGTAAATGCCCTGACGCCGGATCGAAAGCACCCCGAACAGCAGCCCTAACAGGGTTGCCATAAAGGTGCCTGCAATAATCCCCATCTCTGGCGTTAGCCCTGGATAGCTTGCCAACAAGTAGCCGGTAACATAACCACCGGTGGCTAAAAAGGCCGCGTGCCCGAACGAGAGCAATCCCGCATAGCCCAGCAACAAATTAAATGCGCAGGCAAAAAGCGCGAAGCAAAGAATTTTCATTAGAAAAACGGGATAGGCCAAAAAAGGAGCGACTAACCCGATGGCCAAGAGCGCTATATAAAACATGTTACGGCGCATTTTGGCCCGCCTCTGCCGTTCTTGTACGGCTGATGGCGCATTGAGTGTTTGAGAGTCTGCCATGGTTATGCCTCCTTACCGAACAGCCCAGCGGGGCGTAACATGAGCACCAATATCATCACCAAGAAGATCACGGTATTGGAGGCTTCGGGGTAGTACACTTTGGTTAAGCCTTCGATGATCCCCATTCCCAGGCCAGTAAGAATCGCACCTAGAATAGATCCCATACCCCCAATAACGACCACCGCGAACACCACAATCAGCAGGCTTGACCCCATGGTCGGTGACACAGGATATAACGGCGCTGCCAACACCCCCGCAAAAGCGGCTAGCGCTACGCCGAAACCGTAAGTAAGCGTGATCAATAGCGGTACGTTTACTCCAAACGCTTGCATCAGCTGTGAGTTTTCCGTACCTGCACGCAGATAGGCCCCCAAGCGGGTGCGCTCAATCATAAACCAGGTAAATAGACACATGGCCAGTGCCGCTACCAATACCCAGGCCCGGTAGGTAGGCAGGAACATGAAGCCTAAATTCAGGCCGCCTTGCAGTGCTTCCGGAGTCGCGTACCGCGCACCCGAAACACCAAAGAAGTTAACCAGCGTGCCTTCAAAAATGAGTGCTAACCCGAAGGTAAGCAACAATCCATAAAGATGGTCTAAATGGGCAATGCGACGCAGCAAAAAGCGCTCTATTAGCATGCCGAAACTACCCACCACCAGTGGCACCAAAAACAGCGCTAGCCAATAGTTGATGCCTAAATAGCGAAAGCCTAGCAGTGCGGCGAAGGCTCCCAGCATGTATTGCGCCCCATGGGCAAAGTTGACGATCTTCAGTAGGCCGAAGATGACCGCCAGGCCCAAACTGAGCAGTGCGTAAAAGGCTCCATTCACAAGCCCAAGCGTAAGCTGGCCCATGAAAACGGCCAATGGCACGCCGAATATCATCGTCATTGTATGACTCTCCTCGCCGTCAAGCGGTTGGTGGCAAGTTGCCACCAACCAGTTCTAACGTCACTTGCGGTTGTTATTCGACTTAGTTTTGAACCAGTTTGCACTGGCTATCAGAGAGCGGACGGTAGGCTTCATCGGCAGGAATGGTGCTGAGGATTTCATAAAGATCCCACTCACCGGTAGACTCTTCCGGCGTTTTCACTTGGGCAAGGTACATGTCGTGAATCATGCGGCCATCTTCACGAATGGAGCCGTTACGCGCAAAGAAGTCTTCAATGGGCATATCAGCCATTTGGGCACGAACAACTTCAGGATCGTCGGTTCCCGCGGCTTCTACGGCTTTCAGGTAGTGCATGGTGCTTGAGTAGATACCTGCCTGAACCATGGTGGGCATACGACCAACTTCTTCAAAATAACGATCTGACCAAGCGCGAGCCTCTTCATCCATGTTCCAATACCAACCCGTGGTTAGCAGAAGGCCTTGAGTGGATTCCAAGCCTAGCGCGTGTACATCGTTGAGGAAGATCAGCAGGCCTGCTAGCTGCTGGCCACTCTGGGTCAGACCAAATTGGCTGGCAGTAGTGATCGCGTTAACAGTGTCGGCACCGGCGTTAGCCAAACCAACAATCTTCGCGCCAGACCCTTGGGCCTGGAGGATGTACGAGGAGAAGTCACTTGTCGGGAACGGGTGGCGTACGCCGCCGACAATCTCGCCTCCATTGGCTTCAACCACTTTGGTTACATCAGCTTCCAGCGCATGGCCGAACGCATAATCAGCCGTTAACAAGAACCAGCTGTCGCCGCCCTGCTCGACAACTGCTTTTGCAGTACCGTTCGCCAGTGGGTAAGTATCGTAAACCCAGTGAATGTGGTTGGGCGTGCAGTGTTCATTGGTAATGCTTGATGCCGCAGAGCCCGACACAATGCCCAGGCCATTGTTTTCTTCCAACACTTTGGTGACCGCAATAGACACCGAGGACGCCACTAGGCCACCCACCATGTCGACGTTACGCTGATCGATCCACTCACGCACTGTGTTAGCACCGACGTCAGCACTGTTACGATCATCAGCACTAAAAATTACAATGGGCGAGCCGTTAACACTGCCACCAAAATCAGCAATCGCCATTTCCATGGCTGTTTCGCCGCCTGGACCAGCTAAATCACGATAAGTCCCAGACATATCTGCCAAATAACCAATGCGCACCTCATTATCGCTAATTTCGGCGTGAGCGGTTGAGACTGCCATAGTAGAAGCGGCGGCAACGGCGATGCTGGCGGTCAGCGTTTTTTTCATAAAGGTCATGTTCGTCTCCTGGCCCTTGAGGCCTTTGTTGTTGTGTTACGACGTACGAATGAAATGCTTATAGAGCGTTTAGTGTTGTAGTGCACCTACTGCGAAGCTGATGCTGTGTTTATGATCTAGATTGGCGTTATACCCCCAGCATGGTGTTGAGATGGTCTCGACGTGACGGAAGCTGCTCAGCGCTTATCTCTTCAACAATTTGACCGTGGTCCATTACAAAATGGCGATCTGCCAGCGGCGCTGCAAAACGGAAGTTCTGCTCCACCAGAACAATGGTCATACCGCGCTCTTTCAGTTGAATAAGCACTTCGCCAAGTTTTTGCACAATAACGGGGGCTAAGCCTTCGGTAATTTCATCGAGCAGCAAAAGTCGCGCGCCGGTGCGTAGAATGCGTGCCATGGCAAGCATCTGCTGCTCACCGCCGGAAAGCCGCGTCCCCTGGCTTCTGCGGCGCTCGTAAAGGTTGGGAAACATGGCGTAGATTTCATCTAGGCTCATTCCGCCAGAGCGAACCGTGGGCGGAAGTAATAAATTTTCGTGCACATCCAGGCTGGCAAAAATACCGCGCTCTTCGGGGCAGTAGCCGACACCAAGCCTTGGAATATGGTGTGCCTTCATATTCAGTGTTTCGTTGCCATTAATCACAATCGAGCCGGTGCGACGCCCAACCATATTCATAATGGATTTTAGAGTAGTGCTGCGTCCCGCGCCGTTGCGGCCCAGCAGGGTAACCAACTCCCCACGCTTAACATCGAAGTTCACGCCATGAAGTATGTGCGATTCACCATAGAAGGCGTGCAAGTCTTGCACTCTCAGCATTTCTAGCGTTTGGGAATCGGCTAGTTCATTGGTTTCATAGGCCTCAGCGGTATTCATACGGCAGCCTCCTCTTCAGCAGCTTCACTGCCCATATATGCCTCGCGCACTAATGGATTGCGGGAAACCTCGTCATAATTACCTTCGGCCAACACCGCGCCGCGGGCTAATACCGTAATACGATCACAAAGCCTGCTTACCACGCTCAAATTGTGCTCCACCATTAAGACGGTGCGCCCTTTTGAGACACGCTTAATCAGCTCGACGATACGATCAACGTCCTCTGCCCCCATCCCCTGAGTCGGTTCATCCAACAGCATCATCTTAGGGTCAAGCGCCAGCGTGGTGGCAACTTCCAGGGCGCGCTTACGGCCGTAAGGCATTTCTACCGTTAGTGTATCGGCGTACTCACGCAGGCCAACCTCATCAAGCAGCTCTAACGCACGCTCATTAAGGTGATCTAGCGACTTTTCTGATTTCCAGAAGTGAAACGATGTGCCTAATTGACGCTGTAGCGCTACTCGGACGTTTTCCAGCGCCGTCATGTGCGCAAACACCGCTGAAATTTGAAATGAACGTACGAGACCCAGCTGTGCAATCTCATTGGATTTCTTGCTGGTAATGGGCTTACCGCGATAAAGGATTTCTCCACGTGTAGGCGGCAAAAACTTGGTTAGCAAGTTAAAAACGGTGGTCTTTCCAGCACCGTTGGGGCCAATCAGGGCGTGAATGTGCCCTTCTTGAACCTGAAGATTAACGTCATCCACGGCGGTAAAACCGCGGAATTCTTTGGTCAGCCCTCGTGTCTCGAGCACTGGCCCATTAAGAACATCGTCTTCACGCATGGAGTGGTAAGCCTCTTTTTGTTCTTGTGTTCGGGTGTTCTTGTATCCGGGTGTTGGGTGCTGACGTTTCACCAACCGATTCATCAAGTAAAACTCGTTAGCCGGCAACACACCCTTACCTGAACGTAAGGTGTAGGTGCAAACTAGCAATCACTTGAGGGGTATTACAATTACAACTTTGGTCTACGCTTCTTTAACGTTTCTTCACAGAAACAAGCAAAAAATCTATTTTTCAACAGCTTACAAAGAAACCAAGGAAATTACACAAGCGCAACTACTGCTTTACGTTAACGTAAACTTGTTTTAGCCTCATGGTCAGTGTTCCATAGGGACATTCCCCTATCGACGAGAACAATGATCATGAGCAAAACCTACACGATCAGTGAATTGGCCAGCGAGTTCGACGTTACCACTCGGAGTATTCGGTTCTATGAAGATCAGGAGCTACTCCATCCTGCTCGCCGCGGCCAAACACGCATCTACAGCAGCAAAGATCGCGTGCGACTAAAATTAACGCTACGCGGTAAACGGCTCGGATTTTCCTTAGCAGAAATTCGCGAACTTTTTGAGCTATGGGATGAAACCCGTAGCGGCAGCGAAAAGCAGTTGCATCTAATGCTAAGCAAAATCAGCGAGCGTAAAGCCGCTCTAGAACAGCAAATGAAAGATATCACGATGGTGCAGCTGGAACTTGAAAGCGCTGAAATTCGCTGCCGCCAGGCCCTTGAAGAACTCAATGAAAAACCTGCTTTAACGACGAAAAGCCCCCATTAACAATGACAAGGTGATTGACCATGTTTTCACACTATTCAGAACTCAATTTCGGCCTCGACGATGAACTGAACATGCTGCGCGAGCAGGTCAATGCCTTTGCCGCTAGCGAAATTGCCCCACGCGCCGCTGAAATCGACCGCAACAACGAATTCCCAAATGACCTGTGGAAGAAGTTTGGCGACATGGGGCTGTTGGGGATTACCGTATCTGAAGAAGATGGCGGTAGTGGTATGGGCTATCTTGCCCACTGTATTGCAATGGAAGAAATTTCCCGGGCAAGTGCCTCCGTCGCCCTCTCCTATGGGGCGCACTCGAACCTGTGCGTCAATCAGCTAAAGATCAACGCCAGCGCTGCACAAAAAGAGAAATACCTGCCCAAGCTGATCAGCGGCGACCACGTAGGTGCACTGGCAATGTCAGAGCCAGGAGCGGGGTCTGACGTCGTGTCAATGCAGCTACGTGCAAAGCTGGATGGTGATCATTACATCCTTAACGGCAACAAGATGTGGATCACCAACGGCCCTGACGCCGACGTATTAGTGGTGTACGCCAAGACCGACCCGGAAGCAGGCTCTAAAGGCATTACAGCGTTCATTATTGAAAAAGGCATGCCTGGCTTCACTACGGCACAGAAGCTCGACAAGCTGGGTATGCGCGGCTCTAACACCTGCGAACTGGTTTTCCAAGACTGCAAAGTACCGGTTGAAAACGTACTGGGCGAGGTCGGTAAAGGGGTTCGCGTGCTCATGAGCGGTTTGGATTATGAGCGCACCGTTCTGGCTGCTGGTCCTATTGGTATTATGCAGGCCGCCATGGACGTCGTGCTGCCCTATATCCACGAGCGCAAGCAGTTCAACCAGTCCATTGGCGAGTTTCAGTTGGTGCAAGGCAAAGTTGCGGATATGTACACCACGCTGAACGCTTGTCGCGCCTACTTATACGCCGTTGCCGGAGCCTGTGACCGCGGCCAGACCTCGCGCAAAGACGCAGCGGGCGTGATTCTTTACTGCGCAGAGAAAGCCACCCAAGTTGCCCTAGATGCCATTCAGCTGCTCGGCGGCAACGGCTATATCAACGAGTACCCCACCGGTCGCCTTCTGCGCGATGCCAAACTGTATGAAATTGGCGCGGGCACCAGCGAAATTCGCCGGATGCTGATTGGCCGCGAACTCTTCACCGAAACAAAGTAAGGGCCGCGCCATGAGCACACTCTCTACACAGATCAATCCCCGCAGCGATGTCTTTCAAAGCAACGCAGCATCCATGCTGGGGGAAGTTTCCAAGCTACGAGAATTAACCGCTGCCGTCGCCCAAGGCGGCGGCCCCAAGGCACGTGAACGCCACGAAAGCCGCGGCAAGCTATTTGTGCGTGATCGTATCGATCACTTAATTGACGAAGGCTCGCCATTTTTAGAGTTTTCCGCCCTGGCCGCCCATCACGTTTACGATAGCGACGTACCTGCGGCAGGCGTGGTAACGGGCATTGGTCGGGTATCTGGCGTTGAGTGCGTGATTGTGGCCAACGATGCCACGGTAAAAGGCGGCACTTATTTCCCGCTAACGGTGAAAAAACACCTGCGCGCCCAAGAAATCGCCCGCAAGCACCGTTTACCGTGCATCTATTTAGTCGATTCAGGCGGCGCTTTCTTGCCCCGCCAGGATGAAGTGTTCCCCGATCGCGATCACTTCGGACGCATCTTCTATAACCAAGCCACGATGTCGGCAGAGGGCATCCCGCAAATAGCAGTGGTCATGGGCTCCTGCACGGCTGGCGGTGCGTATGTACCTGCCATGGCGGATGAATCAATCATCGTTAAAGAACAGGGCACGATTTTCCTGGGCGGCCCACCGCTGGTAAAGGCAGCCACCGGCGAAAACATTAGTGCTGAAGACCTGGGCGGTGCCGATGTGCACGCCAAAATCAGCGGCGTAGCCGATCATTACGCTGAAAATGATGCCCATGCCCTGCAGTTGGCGCGCGCTTGTGTGTCACGCTTGAATTGGCAAAAGCGCGGCAAATTAGCCATGCAAGCGCCCCAACCTCCCAAACTCGACCCCAGCGAACTTTACGGCATTGTTGGCACCGACCTTAAAAAGCCATACGACGTTCGAGAAGTGATTGGTCGCATTGTCGATGGCTCTGACTTTGACGAGTTCAAGCGCTACTACGGCGACACCTTGGTAACCGGCTTTGCGCATATCCACGGCTATCCGGTTGGCATCGTGGCGAACAACGGCGTGCTGTTTTCAGAGAGCGCGGTAAAAGGCGCGCATTTTATCGAGCTTTGCGCTCAGCGCAAGATTCCGCTGGTGTTCCTGCAAAACATTACTGGCTTCATGGTCGGCTCCAAGTACGAGCATGAAGGCATCGCTAAGCACGGTGCGAAGTTAGTGACCGCCGTCGCCTGTGCCAAAGTACCCAAGTTCACCGTTTTGATTGGCGGCAGTTTCGGCGCAGGAAACTACGGAATGTGTGGTCGCGCCTATGACCCCAACCTACTGTTCATGTGGCCCAATGCGCGTATTTCGGTAATGGGCGGCGAGCAGGCGGCAGGCGTGCTCTCTCAGGTGAAACGTGAGCAGTATGAACGCGATGGCCGCGAGTGGACCAAAGAGGAAGAAGAGGCCTTTAAACAGCCCACTCGCGACCAGTATGAGCACCAGGGTCACCCCTATTATGCTAGCGCCCGCCTATGGGATGACGGCGTCATTGATCCACTTCAAACCCGCGACGTCTTGGGGCTTTCACTAGCCGCAGCAATGAATGCTGACGTCGAAGAGACACGCTTCGGCGTGTTCCGGATGTAAGGGCGAACACTATGGCTTACTCAACGCTACTGATCGAAGAAGGCGTGGCGCGCCTGACGTTAAACCGCCCAGAGGTGCATAACGCCTTTGACGACAGCCTGATCGCTGAACTAAACGCCCATCTAGACGAATTGCACGCGCTGGCCAACGCCGGTGACGTTCGGGTGGTGGTGCTTGGCTCTGAAGGTAAAAGTTTTTCTGCGGGCGCTGATCTCAACTGGATGAAGCGTATGGTCGATTACGGCCTGGAAGACAATCTAGCGGACTCACGCAAACTGTCAGCGCTGATGTTCGGGTTAGATACCCTGCCTTGCCCTACCGTTTGCCGAGTTCAGGGAGCGGCCTTTGGTGGCGCGGTGGGTCTAGCCGCCTGTTGCGATCTGGTCGTCGCTTCAGATAAAGCTAAGTTCTGCCTGTCGGAAGTCAAAATTGGCCTATCGCCCGCGGTGATTAGTCCCTATGTTCAGCGCGCGCTTGGCGAACGCCAAATGCGCCGTTACGCACTCACTGCTGAAGTGATGGATGCGCCAACGGCGATGGCGCTCGGCTTGGTTCACCAAGTGGTGGAGCAGGATGCTTTGGATAGCGCCATAGACGCTATGCTTGACACCCTGCTGGGCGGCTCCCCCCAAGCCCAACGGGCAACCAAAGCCCTGCTAGCAAGCGTGGCTCAGGCCCCCGGCAGTGACGCCACCCGAGAACACACCTGCCAGGTGATCTCCAAACTGCGGGTGAGCCAAGAGGGCCAAGAGGGTTTAGCGAGTTTTTTTGAAAAGCGCCGCCCTGCCTGGACGCAACCGTCTGGCCTTCAAGAACCCAACACTGCTGCGGAGCCACGCTCATGACGCTTGACCTTACTAAATTCGACACGTTGCTAGTGGCCAACCGCGGTGAAATTGCCTGCCGCGTAATGCGCACCGCCCGCCGCATGGGGCTGAAAACGGTTGCCGTTTATTCAGATGCCGATGCCACGGCTCGCCATGTACGCGAGGCTGATGAAGCCGTTCGCTTAGGCCCTGCCGCCGCCCGCGAAAGCTACCTTAATGTTGATGCGGTTATCGATGCCGCCAAACGCACCGGTACTGGTGCCATTCACCCCGGCTACGGCTTTCTTTCGGAAAACAGTGGGTTTGTTAAAGCCCTTGAGCAAGCGGGCATCATCTTTGTTGGTCCCCCTGCGTCGGCGATTGCCGCAATGGGCGATAAATCTGCCGCGAAAGCGCGTATGGCCAATGCGGGCGTACCGCTGGTGCCTGGGTATCATGGTGACGATCAGGATGATGCACTGCTGCGCAGCGAAGCCGACAAAATCGGTTATCCAGTGATGTTGAAAGCCAGCGCCGGTGGTGGTGGTAAAGGCATGCGCGTAGTTGAAAGCGGCGAAGGATTTAAAGCAGCGCTTGATGGCTGCCGACGTGAATCCAAAGCCGCTTTCGGCGACGACCGTATGCTGATTGAGAAATACCTGGTGCAGCCTCGTCACGTCGAAGTACAGGTATTCTGCGACCGCTACGGCAATGGCGTGTACCTATTCGAACGAGATTGCAGCGTTCAGCGCCGTCATCAGAAAGTCATAGAAGAAGCGCCCGCTCCTGGCATGACGCCCGAACTGCGCAGTGCGATGGGCGACGCTGCCGTTCGCGCGGCAAAAGAAATTGGCTATGTGGGCGCAGGTACTGTGGAGTTCCTGCTCGACGCCGACGGTTCGTTCTACTTTATGGAGATGAACACGCGCCTGCAGGTTGAGCATCCCGTTACTGAAATGATTACCGGCCAGGATTTGGTCGAATGGCAGCTGCGCGTTGCGATGGGCGAACCGCTCCCCTGCACACAAGACGAGCTCACCATCACCGGCCATAGCTTTGAAGCGCGCCTGTATGCCGAAGACCCGGAGCAAGACTTCCTACCGGCCACCGGTTTGTTGACTCGCTTCGCCTTGGACCTAGAAGGTGCCGACTTAGATAGCGATCAGGTGCGTTTAGACAGCGGCGTAGAAAGTGGCGATGTGGTTTCCATGCACTACGACCCTATGCTGGCCAAACTGATTGTTCACGGCGCTGACCGTGATGCAGCACTAGCCACTCTCAACCGCGCGTTGGCGGCGTTGGATGTCCAGGGCGTGGTGACGAACCGCGCCTTCCTGCAACGTTTGGCAAATCACCCAGGCTTTAAAAACGTCGAGCTCGACACGCGTTTTATCGAGCGCAACGAAGCCACCCTGTTTGCTCCGCGCAGCTACTCTACCGAGGCGTATGCAAGCGCCGCGCTGATCGGCCTGAACCAACTGGCCCAAGAGTGCGAGAGTGACTCCCCGTGGGATCGCCACGACGGTTTCCGCTTGAATGCTCCACATACCATTCGCATTGCGCTGTGTGACCCGGCAAGTGCCCAGGCAGCCGACAGCGACGAAGCGGTGGTGATTGTTGAAGGTAAGCGCGAAAGCGGCGAATCGCTGTGGAATCTGACCATCGGTGATCAAACGTTGACCGCTAGCCTACAATCGCTGACAGGTGATGCGGTAGCCGTCACGCTAAACGGCCACCGCCGCCGTCTACAGGCACGCCGCGATGGCCATATCGTGGTGATGGCTGAACCTAGTGGCGAAACACGCCTCTTCTGGCGACGCATTGATGCCATTGACCACGGTCACCATGAAGCCGAATCAACGCTGACTGCCCCCATGAATGGCACCGTTGTCGCGCTGCTGGTAGAGCCTGGCGCGGCGGTCGAGAAAGGCATGCCGTTGATGGTCATGGAAGCGATGAAGATGGAGCACACCATGACCGCGCCTGCCGACGGTAGCGTGGAGACGTTCCACTTCCAGTCGGGCGATACCGTGAGTCAAGGTGACGTGCTACTCGACTTTGCCCCCAACGAATAGGAGCTAACCGATGGCACTGCCGACCTCTATTAAACTGTTTGAAATGGCCCCCCGCGATGGCCTTCAAAACGAACCGGGCACCCTGGTGCCCACCGCCACTAAAATCGAACTGATCGAACGGCTGGCGAACGCTGGCCTCAGCCATATTGAGGCCGCCAGCTTTGTCTCGCCAAAATGGGTACCACAAATGGGCGATGCGAGCGAAGTAATGCGCGGTATTGCCCGCAAACCCGGCGTGGTTTATTCGGCGTTAACGCCTAACCTGAAAGGCTTGGAAGGCGCACTGGCAGCCGGCGTTGAGGAAGTCGCGGTATTTGGCGCCGCTTCTGAGGCGTTTTCCCAGAAAAACATCAACTGCTCGATTGCTGAGTCGCTGACGCGCTTTGAGCCCGTGCTTGCGCGAGCCAACGAAGCAGGTGTGCGGGTGCGTGGCTATGTGTCCTGCGTGCTGGGCTGCCCCTATGAAGGGGCTATTTCTCCGCAAAAAGTTGCCGAGGTCGCCAGCGCACTTTATGAGATGGGCTGCTATGAAATCTCTCTGGGTGACACCATCGGTGTCGGCACGCCGCTAGCCGCTAAGCGGATGATTGAGGCTGCCCGTCAGCAGGTGCCCATCGAGCATTTAGCGGCCCACTTCCATGATACCTATGGCATGGCGCTAGCTAACTTATATGCCGTAATGGAAGAAGGCGTGAGCGTGATTGACGCAGCGACCGCAGGGCTTGGTGGCTGCCCTTATGCCAAAGGTGCATCCGGCAATGTGGCCACGGAAGACGTACTTTACCTGCTAGAGGGGCTGGGCATTAACACGGGCATCGACCTCCAGGCAGTGATTGATACGGGCGTCTGGATCACTCAGCAGCTTGGTCGCAAGCCCAGTTCTAAAGTCGCGTTGGCCAAAAGCACGGTTAGCTAATAATAACTATAGAAGCCAACTGCTTTCTTCCCGTTGAGACAAAAAAAACAGTTCGGAGAGACATCCATGGCATCACCTGCACACACCCTACCTAGCTACACCAGCAGCACCGCAGATAAGCCGCTGCTGGGCATGACCATTGGCGATAAATTTGATCAGATCGCCGCACAGTATCCCGACAACGACGCGCTAATCGCCCTTCATCAGAACATTCACTGGAGCTACCGCCAGCTTCAGGAAGAAGTTAACCGCTGCGCCCGAGCGTTGCTGGCCATTGGGGTTAAAAAAGGCGACCGAGTTGCCATCTGGGCACCAAACTGCTGCGAATGGACCCTAACCCAATTTGCCACCGCCAAGATTGGCGCGATTTTAGTCAACATTAACCCCTCTTATCGTACTCATGAGCTGGACTACGCGCTGAATCAATCCGGTGCGCGCTTTTTAGTCACTGCCGATCAATTCAAAAGCTCTGATTACACCGCCATGCTGTTTGAGCTCGCGCCTGAACTAAATAGCAGCACAGAAGGTCAGCTAAAATCACAAAAGCTGCCTGATCTTGAGTGCATCATTAATCTGAGCACTGACAAGCATAGTGGTATGTGGCGCTGGGAAGACTTCATTAACGAAGCCAGCAAGGTCAGCCAGACGGATGTTGATGACCTGCAGGCCACGCTACAGTTTGATGACCCGATCAATATTCAGTACACCTCGGGCACAACGGGCTTTCCGAAAGGCGCGACGCTCTCTCACCATAACATCCTCAACAACGGCTTCTTTGTTGCCGAAAGCATGGGCTTTACCAGCGAAGACCGCTTGGTCATCCCCGTACCGCTCTACCACTGCTTCGGCATGGTGATGGGTAACCTGGGCTGCATGACCCATGGCGCGGCGATGATTTATCCGGATGAAGGGTTCGACCCCGGTAAAGTGCTAAAAGCGGTACACGAGCAAAAAGCCACCGCGCTTTACGGCGTACCCACTATGTTCATCGCCGAACTAGAGCACCCCGACTTTGCCACTACTGATTTTTCCACGCTGCGCACCGGCATTATGGCGGGGTCTATTTGTCCTGCAGAAATCATGAAGCAGGTCATCGAAAAGATGAACATGAAAGGCGTACAGATCGCCTATGGCATGACAGAAACCAGCCCAGTTTCCACCCAAACCGGCGCTAACGACACCATTGATAAGCGCGTTTCTACCGTCGGCCGCACCCAACCCCACCTAGAAAGCAAGATCGTCGATCCTGGCAACGGCGGCATTCTGCCCCGTGGTGAAATTGGTGAACTATGCACCCGTGGCTACAGTGTGATGCTCAAGTACTGGAACAATGACAAAGCCACGGCTGAAGCCATTGACGAAGCCGGCTGGATGCACACAGGCGACCTTGCCACGATGGACGAGGAAGGCTACATCCAGATCGTTGGCCGCATTAAAGACATGGTGATTCGCGGCGGTGAGAATGTATACCCTAAAGAGATCGAAGAGTTTTTATACGCCCACCCTGCGATTTCAGAAGTACAGGTCACCGGTGTTCCGGATAAGAAGTATGGCGAAGAATTAATTGCTTGGGTGAAGCTCAACAGCAGCGCAGGAGAAGTCACTGGAGAAGACCTGCGCGAGTACTGCAAAGGCAAAATCACTCACTTTAAGATTCCCCGCTACTTTAAATTTGTTGATGAGTTCCCGATGACGGTAACCGGTAAAATTCAGAAATTTAAAATGCGCGAAATTTCTATCCAAGAGCTTGGGCTTGAGGATCAAAAATAACCCTTTAATCAACGCCGGCCCGTGGTCGGCGTTGATTTTTGTATGACATTGAGACACCAACATGTCCACTCAACAGCGGCTAGCCGAGCACTACCACCAAGGGTTACGCGATGACGCTATCCTTAACCAAATTCGCACCCACTACCCTGATGGCCCAACGCTTCACCAACTTGCCCCGCTAGACCAGCTACATATCGGTGGTATTGCCGCCTCTAAAAAGCTGCTTAACCTACTTGATCCTTCACAACATACAAAGGTGCTTGATATAGGCTCAGGCTTAGGCGGGTTAATGCGCCAAGGGGCAGCGCTAGGTTTTCAACTTACCGGTTTAGATATCACCCACCGCTTTAACGTACTTAATCAGGCACTGACTAACTTATCGGCTTCTCCGGCAAATTCGTCACTTAGCTGGGTTACCGGAGATGCCTGTGAATTACCCTTTCCAGAGAGCACGTTTGATGCTGTGCTATTTCAGCACAGCCTGATGAACATGCCCGACCCCGCCCGCGTTATTGCCGAAAGCCGACGTGTGCTCCGCCCAGGCGGCAAGCTTGTCATGCATGAAGTCGTTAGTGGTAAAAACTTTGCCGAATTGTGCTACCCGGTTCCCTGGGCAGCATCGCCAGAGCATTCACACTTACTTTCGATGACAGAACTGACGGACTTGCTGGCAGCAAATGGCTTTCAGCTTCAGCACAGTGAAAATTGGAGCAGCACTGCGCTTGAGTGGCGTCAGCGGCAGCGCCAAAAAGAGCAAACTAACACCGTCGCTGTGCTCTCACCCCAATGGGTATTTGGCGAGCGCTTTTTGCAAATGGGTAAAAATCTGCTAGAAAACTTATCAAATAACGCAATTAATGTGGTAGAAATCAGCGCCCGTTGCTAGGCTGATTAAGATAACTTCCTTAGCCAGGGACACGAGGAACGCCAATGAAACGCTTGGCAAGCACCCTGTTGTGTAGTTTTGCTGGCTCCATGCTGCCATTGATGGGCTGTTTAGCCAGCGGCGGAGATACCGACCTCGCCTATGCGTCTCCCAACAGCGAGTTTATGGCTCTGCGCAACGGTGTCGTTTTAGAAGGCAGTGACTTAAGCAGCCTCGATAGCTACACAACAGGTTTCCGCTTTTCGGCAGGTTTTAGCCCATGGCAATTACCACAGCTGGATATTGGTGCTGAAATTGCCTATCGCGAAAGTGAAGAAGTTCCCATCACCTCCAGTGCTGACCCCCTCATCATGGATACTCTCAGCTTAGGCGGAGCGATCGTCGCAGGTGTGCGAATGGGCGCCTTCAGCGTTTACGCTAAGTCTGGCCTCACCGAGTGGCGTGGCGAAACCGATCAGCCACTGGCCGACGACGGCGGCACCGCCTTCCTGCAAGGCTTTGGCGCCACCATGACCATTAATCGTTTGGTAAGCCGCGTAGAGTACGAACGCATCGATGCCCCGACCCTCAGCCACCTCAATATGTTGAGCGCTTCCCTGCACTTACCGTTTTAGCGGTTTTCTGCGGATGCCTGCTCAGGCGGCGTCCATACGGGTTCTTCAGCTTGATTTGGCTCATCCCAGCCGTGCCGCATTGACTTACTCAGCGCTTCTTCCAGTTTCATAAACAGTTCGCCGTAACGCGGGCTAAAGCTAATACCCTCCTCAATCTCTTTCCAGGCTTCAAACAGCTCATCTTCATGGGCACTTTCGTGTTGCTCAAACGAGTCGATCATCTGCTTAGCACGCATAGGGTGTACGCCCATAGCCGTTAACGTATGGCCGCCAAGCTCTAGCGCAGAGTGATAAACCTCTCTGGTTACATCGTCAGCCCCTGCTTCGCGAAGCTGATATCCATGGCCACGGTCAAAGGCACGCGCCAATACCCAAACGTTGGGATGGTAATGTTTGACGTGCTTCACCATATCAACAGCGCGATCGCGATCATCAATCGCTACCACCATCACTCGCGCATGCGCAATACCCGCGGTTTCTAGAAGATCTGAACGACTGGCATCGCCAAAGTAGCTTTTAATCCGAATATGGCGGAGGAGTTCAATTTGCTCAATTTCGAGGTCCAAAGCCACGATGGGAATGTTATTGGCGCGCAACAAACGACATACAATCTGTCCAAAACGACCGACACCGGCGATGATCACTGGCGCTTGCTCTTCGATCTTATCGGCATCGCGCGTAGCGTTTTTAGCTGTTTGGTAGCGCGGCAGTACTAAGCGGTCGTAGGCAATAAACAACAGCGGAGTCGCAAACATGGAAAACGCGACAACCAGCGAAAGTAATTGCGACACATCAACAGGAATAACGTTGCTCTGCACGCTGTAAGTTAACAGCACAAAGCCAAATTCCCCTGCCTGCGCAAGGCTTAACGTAAACAACCAGCCATTGCTATTACGAACCCGGAACAACATGGCTAACCCGAACAGGATAGTGCCCTTTACGACAATAACGCCAAGCACTAATAGCAATACGGTTGGCCACTGCGACGCGAATACCTGAAAGTCGATGCCAGCCCCAACCGTGATAAAAAACAGTCCGAGCAAAAGCCCTTTAAACGGTTCGATATTGGCCTCGATTTCGTGCTTGAATTCGCTATTAGCGAGTACGATACCGGCTAGAAACGCGCCAAGCGCTGGAGATAAATTGACAACCCCCATCAGCGCTGCAATGCCAATAACCAGCATTAAAGCGGCAGCTGTAAACACCTCTCTCAAGCCAGAAGAAACCACGTAGCGAAACAGCATCGGTCCAAGGTAATGCCCACTAATAATGACGATCCCGATAGCCCCAACCACCACCAGCCCGTGGAGCCATCCAGGCATATCCTCGACAAGGCTAAGGCTGCTATGTTCAGCGTAACTACCACCTTCTCCCATTAGTTCGGGCAGCGCCAATAGTGGGATCAACGCCAACATCAGGATCACCGCGATGTCTTGAAATAGCAGCACCGAAAACGCGCTGCGTCCGCCTTCAGTTTTCGTGAGTCCTTTTTCGTTTAGGGTTTGCAGCACAATAGCCGTTGAGGAAAGCGCGAAAATCAAACCGACAGCCAAGGATGTTTGCCAGGCAAGTCCCAGCCACCAAGCAACAGCGGTACCTGCAGCGGCTGTTATCAGCACCTGTAAACCACCCATCCCTATCAAGCTTACCCGCATGGCCCACAGCCCTTTTGGGTCGAGCTCCATACCGACTAAAAACAGCATCATCACCACACCAAACTCGGCGAAGTGCTGAATCGTCGTAGTTTCCTGACCGACTAATCCCAGCATTGGGCCTATCACCACCCCAGCGACCAAATAACCGAGCACCGAACCAAGTCCAAACCGCTTGGCAAGGGGAACAGCGATTACCGCTGCAATGAGATAGATAAACGCTTGAATAAAATAGTCGGTCATCGGGCTTCCTCAAATTAACACGAAGGGCTTGACTTCATTACGCAATAGGATACCGTACTAGTACGCTAGTACAGCAACTTATTTCCTTACTTTTGTGGCAATACGGTGAACTCACTTTATGTCATTTGATGATGACCATCAGGCTGATTTAGTACGCTATTTACTTGCCATTGATTCGCCAGAAGCAATGGACGAGGCACTAGCCAGCCTGTTAACGCCCGCAGAGTACCAAGAAATCTGCAAACGCCTACAGATTTTTAAGCTTTTGCGTGAAGGAGTCCCCCATCGCAAAATCGCTGAAATCCTGGGCGTCGGTATTGCCACGGTATCCCGCGGTTCGCGCGCTTTAACCACGCTACCTTCTTCAACGTTACCTTCATCACTACCGTCACCCACTTCACGGACCGATTAATCATGACGACGATTACGCCTGCTTCATCAGGCCCACAGCCTTTTACGCTGTCGCGCAAGCCTCACTACGTCACCCTGGCAGCGGACTGTGACTTTTTTGCTCTGTTTCAAAAAATTGAACGCCAATTTGATACCTGTTACATGCTGGAATCACTCGGCGAAGATAGCCATATGGCGCGCCACTCGATTATTGGCTTTGACCCTGAGTACACGCTTTACGCCAATGGCAGCACGTTAACTATTGAAGATCGTGACGGTAATTCAAACCACTATCCAAGCGATAACCCTTATGAGCTGCTGCGCAGCTTGATTCCGCAAAATATTATTTCTCGTAAGTATGCGGGTGGGCTAAGTGGTTATCTTGGTTATGACGCCATGCAATACTTTGAGCCTTCGTTATCGTTGAAAGCTAGCGACGATTTCGACACGTTTCGATTTGGCCTTTATAAAGATGGTTTGATCCTCGACAAAATGACCGGGGAAGTCACCTATTTTTATTACGACAACAGTCGCTACGCGTTTCTGCAAACCTTGATCGACGCTGATGATATCTCCCCAGGCGAGCTGCATATTACTGCGCTGGGCGACACCATGAGCCGCGAAGAGCACGCCGAAGCGGTGGCCAAGGTGAAGCAGGACATCATCGACGGTAAGGTTTTCCAGTGCGAAGTCGGCTTTAAAAAACGCTTTAGCATTAAAGGCGATACGCTAGCGCTCTACGATCAGCTACGCACCATTAACCCATCGCCACAGATGTACTACGTGAAATTTGGCGAGCAGAAGCTGATTGGCGCAAGCCCCGAGCTTTTGTTCAGGCTCCGCCAGGGCGAGATGGAGACCTTCCCACTGGCAGGCACCACTACTCGTGGCAAAACCCCGCAAGAAGACACGCAGCTAGCTCGTGCGCTACTCAACGATCCCAAAGAGATTGCCGAGCACAATATGATTGTGGACCTACACCGCAACGATATTGGCCGAGTGGCGCAATTTGGCACGGTGAAAGTACGTAGCCTTATGGACATCAAACGCTTTAGCCACGTACAGCATATCTCCAGTGAAATTGTTGGCATTATTGCCGAAGGCGAAGACATGTTTACATCGCTTGCCAGCAACTTCCCTGCGGGTACGCTGACGGGCGCGCCAAAAATCGAAGCGATGAAAATTATCGATGACTTGGAAACTGACGGTCGCGGCCCTTACGGCGGCGCGGTTGGCCAGTTCTCATTTAACGGCGACTGCACCTTTGCGATTCCCATTCGCACCGTCTTTGTAAACGGTGAAAGTGCTTACGTGCAAACTTGTGGCGGCAACGTGTTTGATAGTAACGCCGAAGATGAGTACGAGGAAATACGCCGCAAATTTGCAGGCACCCGCAAAGCCCTTGCTCCTTTTATGAGCGCGGATATGGACATGGAGAGCCAAGCATGAAGGTGCTAATTATCGATAACTACGACTCCTTCACCTATAACCTGTATCAGTTTATTGGTGAGATTTTAACCACCGAGAAGAATCGCGGCGAACTGCCTCATTTCGAGATTATTGTTAAGCGCAACAATCAAATCGACTTTAAAGCGATAGAAGCCATGGCGCCTGATCGGATTATTATCTCGCCGGGCCCAGGCTCGCCGGATGATCCGCGTTACTTTGGCGTCTGTGCCGACGTTATCGAGAAACTCGGCAAAACCACGCCACTGTTGGGCGTGTGCCTGGGCATGCAGGGCATTGTTCACGTTTTTGGCGGCAAAGTGGTAAAAGCGCCTCTACCGATGCACGGCAAAATCAGTCCGATCAACCACAACAATCGCTCGGTATTTAATGGCGTGCCTGACCAGCTTGAGGTGATGCGCTATCACTCATTGATTGCCGACGCGTTCACCCTGCCTGACTGCCTGGAAGTAACCGCAACAGTGGGCGCGCTAGGTGCTGACAAGTTTGAGCAACGCAGCCACTGGCAAGCAGTAGGTGAGTTTGAATTGATGGGCGTAAAGCACCGTGATTACCCCATTCACGGCATTCAGTTTCACCCCGAATCGTTTGCCACAGAAGGTGGCAAAGAGCTCATTGCTAACTTCTTATTTGCCTGACCCATCAGGCTTAGCGTTGAGATAACTTAGCCACTAACGGCGGGCACTCAGAGCTGCCCGCCCTACTCTCTAACGCTTCCCTTTCGGGCGACCAACACGGCCTTTCCCCACCGGCTTGGCCCCTGCCTTGCTGTTTTTTCCTGCGCCAGCGGTTTTGCCCCTGGGCTGCGGTTTACCCGAAGCACTGGCTTTTGGGCCAGTTCTCACTTTACCGCTGGCGGTTCTTTTACCCTTGGGCGGCGGTTTATTGCCAACCGTTTTAGCACCCGGCTTAGCCGGTTTCTGGCGACCCTGTTTCTGCCGCTCCTTGGTGGCTGTTTTTTTCGGTTTGTTAGCGCCTGACCCCGAATTGTAATTCGGCCTTGCTGTCTGGCGCTTTTCAGGCACTGCCTCAGAGCTTTCTGTCAGCGCAACAATCGTATCAATCTCTTTAGGGGTTAGATCCCGCCAATCGCCCAGAGCCAACCCTTGCAGGGAAACATTCATTATCCGTGTGCGAACAAGCTGGGTGACCTCGTAGCCAAAGTACTCGCACATACGGCGAATCTGGCGGTTCAACCCTTGCACCAGCGTAATAGTGAACACAAACGTCGACGCTTTGGTCACTTTACACTTTTTAGTCACCTGCCCAAGGATCGGCACACCCTTTTGCATGCCGGCAACAAATTCATCGGTAATCGGCTTATTGACCGTCACCACATACTCTTTTTCATGATTATTATTAGCGCGCAGGATTTTATTAACCAAGTCGCCATTATTGGTTAGAAAGATCAGCCCCTGTGAGTCTTTATCCAGCCGCCCGATGGGAAAGATGCGCGTGCCGTGCTTCACGAATTCAACAATATTGTCTTTTTCGCTGGACTCGGTAGTACTGACAATCCCCACCGGCTTATTTAGCGCAATCAGCACTAAATCCTCTTCTTCCTGAGGCTCAATCTCTTGACCGTTGACCTTAACCCGATCACCCGGCACCACTTGGTCGCCTGTTGTTGCCCGACGCCCATTAATCCAAACGTTGCCTTGTTCAACATAGCGGTCAGCCTCTCGGCGAGAACACAAACCGCTTTCGCTGATGTATTTATTGATGCGGGTAGATTTTCGTAACGACATAAAACGCCATAGGCAAAAGTGTGGTGAAGTGATTAAGTAAAATTCAAACGCTAACGTCAAAAGCCTAACTAGAAGCCGGACCCAGGTTGTTTAAGAAACTCTATTTCGGCTGGCGTAGATACCCGGCCCAACACGTCGTTGCGGTGGGGATAACGACCAAAGCGGTCAATGATCGCTTTGTGACGAATCTCGAAATCCAGGTTGTTCTCTAACCCAGGCTGATCAAACAGCTGCATTGCCACCTCATGAATAGCGGCAGACTCACTGTGCATATAAGGCATGTATAAAAAACTACGCTCGACGGGAGCCAGTTCGTTATCCACCGCTAAAGCAACCGCTTCCTGTGCAAGCGCTAAGGCTAACGCGTCACTGGCGAAGGCTTGCGGGTGGTCACGGTAGATATTTCGCGAAAACTGGTCCAACACAATAATTTCGGCCAGCCTACCCTGGGCGGTACTGCGCCACTCATAACACTCACAGGCCGCCGCTTTGGTCAGCAGTGAGCTGAACCGCTGGGTAATCTGCTGATCCATCGATGTGTCTTTTTTAAACCACTGCACTGGCGTCAATTCATTGAACCAAAACGACAGTACTGACTGAGCATCCTGTATCATCGCGCCCCCCAATTCCTAGTAAGGTGATGACGGCGCCGCCACACGCAGTGGCGGCGCACGCTTTGTTAGCCTGTATTGCGTAACCCTGCTGCAATACCTGCCATGGTCACCATGAGCGCGCGAGAGAGATCTGCACTAATGGCGCCGTCGGCGTCCCGATTACGCTGCAGAAGCTCCGCTTGCAAGCCATGAAGCGGGTCGATGTAAGGGTTGCGCACATCAATTGCTTGGCGAATAAGCGGGGTGTTTTCAAGCAGCTTCTCTTGCTGAAGGATATCCAGCACGACGTTTTCAAGCCGTTCAAAACGCTCACGTAGCTTCTTGCCCAGCGCTTTCAGCGAAGGCTCATCGACTAGACGATGCTCATAGTAAGCTGCAATCGCTACGTCCGCTTTGGCCAGCAGCATCTCTAACATATCGAGATAAGTGCCAAAGAACGGCCACTGGCTGCGCATTTCTTGCAACACTTCCCGGCCACCTGGCTGTTCTAGGCGTCGCGAGAACGCCTCACCACTGCCCAACCAAGCGGGTAGCATCAAGCGAATCTGCGTCCAGGCAAAAATCCACGGAATCGCTCGTAAGGTTTCCACGCCACCATCCTGGCGACGCTTGGTTGGCCGCGAACCGAGCGGCAGCCTACCCAGCGCCCCTTCCGGCGTGACCGCACGGAAATACGGAACAAAATCGGGGTCTTCACGCACTACGCCAACATAGGCGGCATGGGCCACTTTCGCCAACTGGTCCATCTCTTCACGCCACTGAGGCTCCGGTGCGGGCGGTGGCAATAGCGTCGCTTCCATGACCGCACAAGCGTAAATTTCCATAGAGCGCAGCGCGATATCTGGCTGACCAAACTTAAAGCGAATCATCTCACCTTGTTCGGTCACCCGTAGGCTGCCATTCACCGAGCCCGGCGGCTGGGAGAGAATCGCCGCATGCGCAGGGCCGCCACCACGACCAACAGTGCCACCCCGGCCATGGAAAAGCGTCAAATCTACCCCATGTTTGTCACATACATCGACTAACGACTCTTGGGCACGGTACTGTGCCCAGGCAGCAGCAAGCTGTCCGGCGTCTTTAGCCGAGTCTGAATAGCCAATCATGACTTCTTGACGGTCTTTCGCCAGAGCGCGGTAACCCGGTAGCGCCAGCAATTGGTCGATGACATCGCCCGCATGGTCAAGGTCGTTGAGGGTTTCAAACAGCGGTGCGATAGGCAGCGTGACTTGGCCACCCACCTCTTTCATCAATAGCGCAACGGTTAATACGTCCGAAGGCTCGGCAGCCATTGAGATAATATAAGTACCCAACGCTTCGGCATGCTCTTGAGCAATCACTTTGAAGGTATCGAGCACTTCGCGGGATTCTGCCGAGCACTCCCAACGGCGTGGAATTAGCGGCCGACTTGATTCAAGCTCTGCGAGCAGGAACTCTTGACGCTGTGCTTCGTTCCAATCCTGGTAGTGTCCCAAGCCCAGTGCACTGGTGAGTTCTTCCATTACCTGGGCATGGCGGCTGGCCTCCTGGCGCAAGTCAAGTTTGGTCAGCGTGACGCCGAACACTGCCACGCGGCGCAAGGTATCAAGCAGCGCACCGTTTGCGATGGTGTCCAGCCCGACATCACACAGTGAGCGGTAACATGCCAGCAGCGGCGCGTAGAGCTGATCGCGGGTTTCAATAATTGGCCCGCCGTCATAGTTACGGCCATCTAGCTCTGCTTTTGCCCAGTCGCGTGTGGCTTCCATTTTATGCAGCAGACGCTTGAGCAGCTCGCGGTAAGGCTCAGCAACTTCTCCCACCTCTGCCTTCAGGGCGCTGTTGGCTTTCCACATGGAAAGCTCGGTTTTCAGCTGCTCAAGATCGCGCAAATAGAGATCGGCGGCCATCCATCGGCCCAATAACAGCACCTCTCGCGTCACCCGCGCGGTGACATTGGGATTGCCATCTCGGTCACCGCCCATCCAGGAAGCGTAGCGAATAGGCGCGGCATCTAGCGGCAAACGCTCTCCGGCAGTATCGAGTAATAAATTATCCAAATCGCGATGGAAGTCTGGCACTGCCTGCCATAAGGAGTTTTCGATAACCGCGAAGCCCCATTTGGCTTCATCAACAGGGGTTGGCCGCTCATGACGAATCTCATCGGTATGCCACGCTTGACTGATCAACTCTTCCAAGCGCCCCTGGGCGCGGGTTCCACGCTCTGGGTAGTCTTCAGAGCTTTCAATCGCGGTTAGGCACTCGTCGATAGCATCATATTTCTGAATCAACGTACGGCGAATAACTTCTGTGGGGTGGGCAGTCAGCACTAGCTCAACGCGCATACTGGCCAGGGTTTCTACTAACTTACGGGGCGAATTACCCGCCTGCTGTGCACGGCTTAGCAGTTCACCAAGCACTGGCTGGGTACCAGGCTTGTAGTCTTCCACCCGGCGAAAGCGCGCCCGGTAGTGCTGCTCAGCAATATTGGCAAGGTTCAAAAACTGGTTAAACGCGCGCGTCACTGGCAGCAGGTCGCGTTCGGGCAACTGGCGTAGATACTCAATAAGCTCACGCTGCTGCAATGAATCGCCCTGACGTCCCCGCTTGGCATGGGCACGAATCGTTTCAATTTTATCAACAAATGACTGGCCTAAATCATCGGCGATCGTACGGCCCAGGCTATCACCGAGAATACGTACGTTATCACGTAGCGATTCGTGTAGGTCGTGACTCATTGGCATGGCCTCCTTGCGGGGTCGCATTAGTTGTTAAGGGATAAGCGTTTTTTCTTGTGCTTTAGCGGCTTGCCAGTGTGCTTCCATTTCATCCAGCGAGGCATCGGTTAGCGGACGCGCAGCGGCGGCAAACTCGCGCTCTACGTAGCGAAAGCGGCGCTCAAATTTGGCATTCGTGGTACGCAAGCATTGTTCGGGGTCAGCACCCAGTGTGCGAGCTAAATTAGTCACTGCAAACAACAAATCGCCGACTTCTTCTTGAGCGTGCTGTTGGTTACCCTCGGCAAGGGCTTCTTCAACTTCAGCGAGCTCTTCACGGATTTTGTCCAGTACACCGCTGGCATCCGGCCAGTCGAACCCGACCCTGGCAGCACGCTTCGAGAGTTTAGCGGCACGACTGAGCGCTGGCAGCGTACGTGGAACATCGTCAAGTACAGAGGGCGTGCTTTGCTGCGAACGCTCAGCGCGCTCATCGGCCTTGAGCGCTTCCCAACGTGAATTAACGTGCTGGGTTTGTACGTCCTCGGCACTCACCCCAGGTGGACGTCGTGACGCTAGCGTGCCATCAGGAAATACATGCGGATGACGGCGCAACATCTTTACGGTCAACGTATCGACGATGTCGTGAAAGTCGAAGCGCTGCTCTTCGGCACCAAACTGGGCGTAGTAGATCACTTGGAACAGCAGGTCACCCAACTCGCCGGGCAATTCATCAAAAGCGCGCCGCTCAATAGCGTCAGCGACTTCGTAAGCTTCTTCCAGCGTATGGGGCACGATGCTGTCCCAATCTTGCTTAATATCCCAAGGACACCCCTGTTCCGCATTGCGAAGTACCGACATCAATGTCAGCAGATCCTCTACGCTATAACGCATCAGGCGCCTCCTCTACGGACGTTTTTCTCTGGGTCGGCATTGCGCAGGCGACGTACTTCCGTCACGTTGGGCAATTGCTGGATACGGGAAAACAAGCGGCCTAGCGCTTCAAGACCGTCGACTTCCAGCGTGATGCGCAGTCGCGCGATCCCCTCGTCAGTATCCGTCAGCGTATTAACAGCTAATACATTAACCTTCTCGTTGCCTAGTAGCCCGGTTACGTCGCGTAGTAAGCCGGAGCGATCCCAGGCTTGAATTTCAATCGTGACGGGATAACGGGTGTGGGCACGTTCGCCCCACTCTACTTCGATAATGCGCTGGGGCTCTTCCATGCGCAATTGAAGGATGTTGCTGCAATCCTGGCGATGGACGGTGACGCCGCGACCTTGGGTAATAAAGCCAACAATCGGTTCGCCGGGCACTGGCCGACAGCAATTCGCCATGCTGGTTTTTAAGTTACCGACACCCAGCACGGTGATGTCGCTTTTAGTTGCTTTGCTTGGCTGGCGGCGTGGCTTCGCCAGCAACCGATCTAACTGTTCTTGGTCGTCCGTTTCACCAAACAGCTGCTGGGCTTGATGAAGTACTTGACCGATACGCAGGTCGCCCGCGCCAAGCGCCGCATACATATCGTCGGCGTTTTGGTAGTTAACAGCAGCGGCAAGCTTAGCAAGGTCAAGCCCTTCAACATCCAAACGGCGCATCTCTCGCTCGAACAGCGCCCGTCCTTCGTCTAGGTTCTGGTCTCGTGCTTGGTACTTAAACCATGCCTGAATCTTCGCCCGCGCGCGTGAGGTGCGCACATAGCCCAAACTGGGGTTTAACCAGTCGCGGCTGGGGCCGCCTTTGGTGGCCGTTAAAATCTCGACTTGCTGGCCGGTTTTTAACTTATAGGTAAGCGGTACTATCCGGCCATTAATCTTGGCACCACGGCAGCGGTGACCAATTTCGGTATGCACGCGATAAGCGAAGTCGATGGGTGTGGCAATACGCGGCAGGTCAATGACATGACCATCGGGAGTGAACACATAGATACGGTCTGGCGCAACGTCGCTGGAAAGACCTTCACGCAGGTCGCCAAAGCCACCCACTTCATCCTGCCACTCAAGCACTTGGCGCAACCAGGCAATCTTTTCTTCATAGCTACGGCTTTTGGCGTTGGTATCATGCCCTTTATACCGCCAGTGTGCGCACACGCCTAATTCTGCTTCGTCATGCATAGCAAAGGTGCGAATCTGGATTTCCAGCACCTTATTTTCTGGCCCCATCACCGCGGTATGCAGTGACTGGTAACCGTTTTTCTTCGGGTTGGCGATATAGTCATCAAACTCGTTGGGTACATGGTGCCAACGCGAGTGAACAATTCCGAGTACGGTATAACAATCGGCCACATCAGGCACTAAGATGCGCACTGCGCGCACATCGTGCACCTGGGAAAAATCAATCCGTTTGCGCTTCATTTTGCGCCAGATTGAGTAAATGTGCTTGGCTCGCCCATCGACGTCGTAGTGGTGAATATTCTGGGCTTCCATCAAGCTCTTGATGGTTTCCACCACGTCATGAATATAGCGATCACGATCTAAGCGCTTTTCCGCCAGCAGCTTAGCAATCGCTTTGTACTCATCTTCATGCAGATAGCGAAACGATAGGTCTTCAAGTTCCCACTTGATTTGGCCTATCCCAAGCCGGTGAGCCAGCGGCGCATAAATATCAGCCACTTCACGCGCAACTTGTAAGCACTTTTCACGGGGCGCATCTTTTACTTGGCGCAAAGCGCAGGTGCGTTCAGCAATTTTGATCAGTGCAACGCGCACATCTCCGACCATGTTAACCAGCATTTTGCGCAGATTTTCCTGCTGATTATGCTGGCTCATACCATGGTTGGGCGCTAGTGGGTAGCTAATGGCTGCCATTTGCAAAACGCCATCAATCAGCTTAGCGACTTCTTCGCCAAACCGTTTGGTAACGGCGTCTATACTCAGCAGCCCTTCGCGAACCGCGCGATACAGCACGGCAGCCTCAAGGGTTGCTTGATCAAGCTTGAGTTCGGCCAGAATGTCGGCCATTTCCAGCCCCATTCGAAAACTTGAACCTGGCGAGAGCCACACACGGTGGGTTTGCGGCGCCTCTCGCTCCAACTGTTCAGCAAGCTCGCATGCTTGCAAAAGTCGTTCGGGGTCGCGTAGGCGCACATCCTCTTGAAGGCGCGCTAACCACTGCTGTATGTCCACCTTTCCGCTTTCGGTAAGCGGCTGGTCTTCACGCACTTTCACCATGACAATCATTCATCCTTTCAGGGTGACGGCTAGCCACTTTCCGTCACCGAGGCTTGATGCAATGGGCAGGCTAGCCCTCGTATTCAAATAGCATCAGCGTTTCCAGGTGAGCAGTGTGTAAAAACATATCGGCCACTGCTACTTGCTTGACGCGATAACCTGCATGCACAAGATGTGCCGCATCGCGAGCAAGCGTTGCCGGGTCACAAGAAATATAGGCCACCCGGGGTACATTGTAACTACCTAATACTTGGCAAACTGCTTCTGCGCCGCTGCGCGGCGGATCCAGCACAATCGCATCAATTTGCTGATGCTCGCTCAATAGCATTTGCACCTTTTTGGCATCACTTAAGTCTGCTTGCTGGGCATGCACATCCAATAGATTAGCATCAGCGTTAGCGGTAATTCGCTCCACCATCGCTGGATTGCCCTCTACAGCAAGCACCTTTGCTCCTGCGGCGGCTAACGGCAAACTGAAGTTACCAATCCCAGCAAAGAGATCTACGAGCTGTTGCCCTGGCGCTGGCTTTAACCATGCTACCACCTGAGCTACCATCTTTTGGTTAACCTCAGCATTTACCTGTAAAAAGTCACCTGGTGAAAAACGTAACGTCACTAGGCGGGATGCTTTATCACCCGGCAAACAGTGTTCACTTGTGGGTGAACTCGCTCTTTGAATTCCGAGTTCATCAAGATTAAGTACTTCTTGTAGAACGGGTGTAGCGCCACCATGTGCACCATTCCAGTGCAAAACAGGCGTTTCCCGCCCTAACCAAGTGCCGAGCGAGACCTGCTGCTGTTCCGCAAACTGCTGCCAGCGAGCCCTATCTTGATCATGGGCTTTTAACTGACGCACTAGCACTACTGTCGCCTCATCGGTCGCCAGTAATTCGACATGGCCAACGAGACGGGGCGAGGCTAATGTTGCCAGCAGTTGCCGTAACGGAAGAATCAATTTGTTCAGCGCTGGCACCAGCACATGGCACTGCTCAATATCAACTAATCGGTGGCTGTTGGGTGCTCGAAATCCCAGTAGAACATTCCCCTGACCATCTACCCTAACCCCCAAACGGGCGCGACGTCGGTAGTGCTCGCTACCACCATCTAACGCAGCAATAGGACCTAGCGTAAGGCCCTGACGCGCCATTAGCTCGGTGACAACGTCGCGCTTATGCTGGCGTTGTGCAGTAAGATTAAGATGCTGTAAATCACAGCCTCCACACTGCCCAAAGTAAGTACAGGGAGGCTCAACCCGCTGTTCTGAAGAGGTGAGCCGGTTTTTTATATGCGCTTCGTCATACCGCTTACGCGTCACGTGTATCGCGACATCGACATGTTCACCAGGAAGCGCTTGGTCAATAAAGACTGTTTTTCCCTCGACACTGTGCGCTACACCACGGCCATCATGAGCTAAACGCTCAACCACCAGCGTTGTCGAGGTATCATCTTTTGACTCAGTTTTACGGCTAGGTTGGCGAACTAGCCCTGAGTGTCCCGAGGCGGGGCGAGATGGCCGCCGCTTACCCAACATGGCCATCTATAACTCCGGGGCAAATAAGCCTGTGGAAAGGTAGCGATCGCCTCGGTCACAAACGATGAAGACAATGACCGCGTTCTCAGTTTGTTCTGCGATACGCAGTGCTCCAGCCAAGCTGCCACCTGACGACACCCCGGCAAAAATACCTTCTTCACGCGCCAGGCGGCGCATGTGGGCTTCTGCTTCTTGCTGAGAGATATCAAGGGTAATATCAACCCTTGGTGCTTCAAAAATCGACGGCAGGTACTCTTTTGGCCAACGACGAATCCCCGGTATGCTCGCACCATCCGCCGGTTGTAAACCGACAATTTGGATCGCTGGATTTTGTTCCTTGAGATAGCGAGACACCCCCATGATGGTGCCAGTTGTCCCCATTGAACTGACAAAATGCGTCACTTCACCGCCGGTTTGCTGCCACACTTCGGGCCCCGTTGTGCGATAGTGCGCAAGCGGGTTATCTGGATTGGCAAATTGGTTTAGCGGTTTACCTTCGCCTCTTGCAATCATCGCATCGGCAATATCTCGCGCCTCTTCCATCCCACCTTCTTTGCTCGCTGACACCAATGTGGCACCGTAAGCCGCCATAGCCTGCTTACGCTCTTCAGAAGCGTTTTCAGGCATGATTAGCGTCATTTTGTAGCCTTTGATAGCAGCGGCCATGGCCAAGGCAATACCCGTATTACCCGAGGTTGCTTCCACCAGCGTATCGCCTGGAACAATATCGCCCCGTGCTTCAGCTTCACTTAACATAGAGAGGGCCGGGCGATCTTTCACCGAACCAGCAGGGTTATTGCCTTCTAGCTTGGCTAGAAGCGTGTTATTACGACCAGCCGTTATGCGCTTTAAACGAACCAGTGGCGTATTGCCAACCACATCTTCGAGCGTCGGATAATTCATCGTACATTCCTTATCATCACCATTATGCTGCATTATATCGGCGCTGCCGTTAGCTTGACAGGCAACCTCATTGAATCAACGAGCTTCTCTCATGTCTTTAAACACGCGCTTACTCTTTGCGTTACTCGGGCTTCCACTTCTTGTCTATGCCGTCATGGCACTATTGCTGGTGGTGCAAAGCGAGACCACCGGCCGTGACATGCTAGAAGAGCGCTTAGTTAGCGCTGGTGAATTACTGGCACCAAGCCTGGGTAACGCCATGATAGATGGCGACTTGCCTCGTTTGGAAGCCATTGCCAGACAGCTTCTGGAGCACAAAGGGTTACGTGCGGTGACGCTTTTCGACGAGCAAGGGAGTCGCTTATTGGTACTGGGACATTCGATACCTCCCCCCCCTCGCCTAAATGTCCCCAATGCTACGACACTCACCATGGATGAAGCTATTTGGCGTTTACAGGTACCTCTAACCACGTCTTACGGCCAACCATTTAATCTCGCTAATACTGGCTGGCTTGAAGCCGAAATGGACATACGCACGCTTAAACTGGAGCGCTATAAGCTCATTGCTAGCCTCAGCTTAGGCGGCATGCTGCTTGGGCTGCTGCTTTTTTTAGTCGCGTTTGCGATCAGCCGCTACGCTACTCGCCCAATTGAAGATGCGAACCAAGCGCTTTACCGCCTATCCCGGGGGGACTACCGGCCTTATATGGCGGCTGCCCGCCCTACCGAGTTTCGGCAACTGGCAGAACATATCAATGGGTTAGCGGAACATTTTCGGCAAGCTCAGCATGATATGCAAAGCCAAATCGAGCAAGCGACCAGTGAACTGCAAGAGTCCATGGAGACGATTGAAGAGCAAAATATCAAACTCGACCTTGCTCATCGAAGCGCACTACGCGCGAATGCAGTGAAGTCCGAATTTTTGGCTAATATGAGCCACGAAATCCGCACCCCTTTAAATGGCATCATTGGTTTTTGCCGTTTATTAGGCCGCTCGTCTCTCGACGCTCGGCAGAAAGAATGGCTAGAACATGTGCACCGTGCGTGCGATAACCTGTTGATGCTAGTCAATGATGTGTTGGATTTCTCGAAACTAGAGGCCGACCGGCTGACGTTAGAAGAAGTCGATATCGATCTTGTGTCGCTGATGGATGAAGTTGTTGGCCTTCATGCACCTGAAGCTCAGCGCAAACGGCTGCATTTAGTGGCGATGGTTTATGACGATGTGCCGTCAACGCTTTGCGGCGACCCGCTACGCATCCATCAAGTCCTCAATAATTTGACCAGCAATGCCCTGAAATTTACCCAGAAGGGAGAAGTCATCATTCGTGTCATGCTGGACAGTCAGGAGGGCCAGCATGTTGTGCTGCGTATTAGCGTTAGTGACACAGGCATTGGCTTGAACGAACAACAACAAAAGCAGCTATTTAGCGCCTTTTCCCAGGCAGATCCTAGTCACTCCAGACAGTTTGGCGGCAGTGGTTTAGGGCTGACGATTTGCAGGCAATTAGTTCAACGAATGGGGGGAGAGATTTCTGTTGATAGTGAGCCTGGAGAAGGTGCAACCTTTTCATTTACGTTGCCACTACTTGCCGACATGAGCAAGGAACGGCCACAGGAACTCTCACTCGACGGCTCAATTATTCGTTTACATGAGCCCCATCTACCCACTCGCAATGTGTTGGAACACTTAATGGAACGCTGGGGCGCAACGGCCGTCTCTTTCATTGAATCTGGCAACGAGCAACTGCTACTGCTGAGCCTAGATCATGATGACTTCAGCGGTGAGCGAAAGACCTATTGGCAGTCAGTAATTGCTCAAGCGCCCTGCCCAACACTCATCCTTGCAAACGCCACTAGCTTTGAACTGCCTCACTGGGAGCTTCCTAATGGGGGGGATATACTGTGTAAACCATTTACCAGAACTCAATTGATAGCCACGTTCAAACAACTACTGGAACCTGTCACAGCCACTATTTCTGCCAACGCACAAACGGTTAAAGCGCTCCCTTCGTCAACATTCACGGTGCTGATCGTTGACGATAATGCGCCCAACCGCGAGCTATTAAAGGCTATGCTCGAAAATGAGCATATCAACATTGTATTGGCTGCCAGCGGCCAGGAAGCGTTGGATTACGCGCGTCAGAACGAAGCAGACATGGTGCTAATGGATATTCGTATGCCTGATATGGACGGCGTTCAAACCACCCAGGCTTTGCGGCGTATTAATAATAGCTGGGCGCGCTGCCCAATTATTGCCGTGACCGCACACGTGCTAAGCGATGAACGTCAGCAGTGGCTTGTGGAGGGTTTAGACGACGTATTAGTGAAGCCTATCAATGAAACTCAACTGCAACAGCAATTTCAACGCTTCTTGGGCATTACGCTGCCAATCAGTCCGCTGTTACAGACGTCCCCAAAAGCCCCTGCTCTTGGATATACACCTGCTGCGTTATCCGTCATTGATCTTGAGCTCGGCACGCGCCTAGCAGGCGGCAACCCCGAGTTCGCCAAACAGCAACTAAAGCGACTGATCGATAGCCTAAGTGAATGCGAACAGCAAATTCGCAGCGCTTTCGAAGAAAACAACCTGACGGCCTTGCTCGATCATGTTCATGCGCTCAATGGTGCCAGCCGTTACTGCGGAGCACCCGAGCTCGCGCTAACGGTCGAAACGTTGGAGACACGCTTACGCACCGGGGGCTTGGAACAGGCTGAAAATTTACTTGATAAGCTGTATGCCGCCATCAAACGCCTCAGGGAGCAGCGGAGCACGTTAAATCAGCGCTAGTCCGTTAGCGCTCAAGTACTAGCGTTCAAGTACTAGCGTTCAAGTACTAGCATTCAAGTACTAGCATTCAAGTACCACAAATGCCACCGCGTAATCTGCTTCATCACTGAGCGTTATATGAGTAGCCGAGGCGCCGCTAGCTTGAAATAGACGAAGCGCCTCACCACTTAGCTGCAGGCTTGGCTTGCCCAGCGAATCATTGAGGATCTGAATATCGCCCCATTGCATACCGTTTCGCAAACCAAGCCCAAGCGCTTTAACATACGCTTCTTTTGCTGCAAAACGCTTTGCCAAATAGCTAGCGGGATGACCTTTTGTCTGCCACACAGCTTGCTCTTCAGGGCCTAAAATTCGCTGGGCAAAGCGTGGCCCATGGCGTTTTACTGCCTTAGCAAAGCGCTCGACCCGGGCGATATCCGACCCAATTCCGACAATCATCTTAGTGGCTACAGCAACCGTCATGCTTGTGTTCGTGCTCATGTTCATGCTCATGAGCATCTAACGCCGCCATTAACCCAGCTTCCTGACCAGCAATGATCAAGCGTTTCATTTCTTGAATGGCGCCCTTCAAGCCGACAAAAAGAGCTCGAGCAATAATTGCGTGACCAATATTGAGCTCATTAACACCCGGCAGCGCAGCAATCGCCTCAACGTTGTGGTAGTGCAAGCCATGCCCAGCATTAACCACTAAGCCAGCAGAAACAGCGTGAATGGCCGCTGCACTCAGGCGTTCATATTCAGCAATAGCAGCCGCACTGCCAGGTTTTGCTTCTGCATAGGCACCTGTATGCAGCTCAATCGTTGGTGCCCCTGCACGAATGGCAGCGTCAATTTGCGCGTTATCAGGATCGATGAACAAAGACACGTCGCAACCGGCTGCGCTTAAGCGCTGACAGGCATTGGCAATAAGATCAAAACCACCCACAACGTCCAAGCCACCTTCGGTGGTTAGCTCTTCACGCTTTTCTGGTACTAAACACACGTGTGCCGGGCGTATTTCCTCAGCCAGCAGTAGCATTTCTTCAGTGACAGCCATCTCTAAATTCATGCGCGTATTAAGCATTTCTGCCAATAGGCGAACGTCTCTAGGCTGAATATGGCGACGATCTTCACGCAGGTGAACCGTGATGCCGTCAGCGCCCGCTTCTTCTGCTAATAGTGCCGCTTGAACGGGATCAGGGTAACGAGTACCACGCGCTTGGCGTAGCGTCGCAATGTGATCGATGTTAACGCCTAATAAAATCCGCGGAGGATGCATCGCGTGTCTCCAATAAGTGATATCAAAATGCCCACCTAGCGCTGTCGGCGGCGGGCCAAATCGAGCATTAGTTCTCGGGAACGTAAAGCAGTCGCGCCTAAATGAGGCGCAAGCGCTGCCCGCATCACCGCTTTTAATGCACTTGCTAAGCCAACGGGCTTCCAATCGCCTTGATCAATATAGCGCAGCGTGCGACCTTCGATGCCCTGCTCAGCAGGTACAAAAGCACGACTTGCTGCATCAAATCGATAACGCGTTTGGGGATCAAGCGCACCGCCATCGTAAGTACAAAAACGCGGCGTTGCCTCTAACGTCTCCAACAGCGCCCATTCAAAACGTCGCAGCGCCAAGGCGCGGTTCGCCGGTGTTGGCAATGCCTCTAACAGCGCGCTATAAAATGCAAAAACCTCTGGCGCTGCAAGCTCCAAAGGCAGTAGACGCGTGGCTATTTCATTCGCATATAAGCCGCAGAGCAACCCTTCTCCAGCTAGCAATGCCGTCTGGCCTCGCGACTCCATCAGCATTAATCGTTTTAGCTCACGCTCGCCGCGCCACGACACAAACAAAGGGGTAAAGGGTTGCAGCCGTTGACGCGACTTAGAACCTGGCCGCTGCCCTCCATGGGCAACGGCGCGGATACGACCATGGTTAAGGGTTAACAAATCCACCAGCGCACTGGTTTCACGGTAAGGCCTGCGATGCAGTAAAAACGCTGGCTCTGCCGACATGGAAGCACTCAATCGAGATCGTAACCCAAGCTCTTTAATGCCCGCTCATCATCAGACCAGCCGCGCTTCACTTTCACCCATAGATTGAGCATTACCTTGGTACCCAAGGCGCGCTCCATATCTAGGCGGGCTTCGCGACCAATGCTTTTAATACGCTCGCCATTCTCACCGATCAAGATAACCTTTTGCCCCTGACGTTCGACCAGGATTAAGGCACTGATATGGGTCACACGCTCGGTTTCACGGAACTCTTCGATTTCCACGGTCATTTGATACGGCAGCTCATCACCAAGCTGACGCATGACTTTTTCACGCACCAACTCAGCCGCCATGAAGCGCAAGCTCTTGTCAGTGATTTGATCTTCCGGGAAAAAGTGAACGCTCTCTGGCAAGTATTTGGCAACTTCCTGCTCGAGCGTATCAACTTGGGTGCCATGCTTGGCAGAAATAGGCACAACCGCAGCAAACTCACGGCGTGCACCTACTTCAGCTAACCAGGGTAACAAGTCACCTTTATCGTTTAAGCGATCTACCTTGTTGACCGCTAGAATCACTGGTGCTTTCACGTGCTCAAGCCGCTTTAGCACGGCTTGGTCTTCATCCGTCCAACGAGTGCGGTCAATAATAAACACCACACAGTCAACATCACGTAACGCCTGTGTTGCGGCTTGATTCATAAAGCGGTTGATCGCTTTATTGCGGTCTTTGGACATGATGTGCATGCCAGGCGTATCAACATAGATGAACTGTGTCTCTTCTACCGTCTTAATACCCATTACCTGATGCCGCGTGGTTTGAGGGCGACGCGAAGTAATAGAGATCTTTTGCCCTAGAATCCGGTTCATGAGGGTTGATTTGCCTACGTTGGGCCGCCCAACGATGGCCACGAAGCCGCAGGTTTGACTCATGACTTGTCTCCAGGTGTTTTTTCAAGGTGGAATAGCGCTTCTTCAGCTGCCTGTTGTTCAGCATGGCGGCGGCTGGGACCTTTACCAGTGGTATGCTCGGTTAGCAAATCAATGTAGCACTCCACGGTAAAGGTCTGGGCATGCGCCTCCCCCTTTACAGAGACTACTTCATAGCGTGGCAACGCTGCCTGACGCGATTGCAAAAATTCTTGCAAACGTGTTTTGGGATCTTTCTGGGTATCTTGTAGCGAAATATTTTCAAGCCGCTCGGCGTACCATGCCAGCACACGTTGACGAACTACGTCCATGCCCGCATCTAAATAAATAGCGCCAATCACAGCTTCTACTGCATCAGCCAAAATGGATTCGCGGCGATGCCCGCCGCTCTTCATTTCTCCCGAGCCAAGCCGTAAGCATTCGCCGAACTCCATTTCTCGAGCCAACTCAGCCAATGTCTGGCCTTTTACCAAACGCGCTCTAAGACGTGATAATTGTCCTTCCCTAGCCTGAGGGAAACGTTGAAAAAGCGCCTCAGCGATTACAAAATTGACGATAGAGTCACCCAGAAATTCCAGGCGCTCATTGTTACGACCACCGTAGCTACGATGGGTCATGGCCAGTTCCATCAGCGTAGGGTCACCGAAGGTATGGCCGATTCGTCGGCAAAAAGCGGTTAAGGAATTACTCACAGTGCTCCTACGTCGTTGACGTTAACTAATATGACAGCATTAACAATTTCTAAACTATTTTTCATTCAATACGCCGCACGCTGGTAAAGCTAGGCAAGCCACCGTCCCAATGCATCCAAACGGCAAACGCTCTTCCAACAATATTATCTTCAGGAACAAACCCCCAATAACGGCTATCGTTGGAGTGGTCACGGTTATCACCCATCGTGAAATAGTGCCCATCCGGAACAACCACTTCGCGCATCTGGGGGCCAGGATCGCGGGGGTTATTATATATATAGTGGCTAATGCTACCTAATTGCTCTTCCAATAATAGCTGTTGCGGCGAAAGTTCGGGGCCTTCTTCAATCAATGCTTTAGTGACTGGCTCACCGTTAACATACAGCTGTTTTCCCTCATAGCGAATACGGTCACCCGGCAAACCAACCACACGTTTAATAAAGTTGACCGATGGCTCCTCTGGAAAGCGGAACACCATCACGTCGCCGCGCTCGGGATCATCAACTTCTAAAAAACGGCTGTGCAGCACCGGTAATCGCAGGCCATAGGCAAACTTATTCACCAAGATAAAGTCACCCACTTCAAGCGTCGGCTTCATTGATCCAGATGGAATTTGAAACGGCTCAATAATAAAACTACGTACGACCAACACCACCAGCAGAACTGGAAAAAATGAGCGTGAGTAGTCAATCGGCCATGGCTCTTTGAGCAACGTCTCTCGAGTCGTTCCATCCAGGCCTTCCGTGGTAGCTGCTTCAGCAGCGGCCAATCGCTCACGCCGCTTAGGTCTAAGCCAAAGCACATCCAGCAAATATATTGCCCCAGAAAGTGCAACGGCAATCACCAGTAATAATGAAAAATCCATGTGGGGTAAGTATCCCTAGTCGTTTACCTTGAGCACAGCAAGGAAGGCATCCTGGGGAATTTCAACACGCCCCACCTGTTTCATCCGTTTCTTACCGGCCTTCTGTTTTTCCAATAGTTTCTTCTTACGGCTTACATCACCGCCGTAACATTTGGCCGTCACGTTTTTACGCAGCGCTTTGACTGTTGAGCGCGCGACAACCTGGCCACCAATAGCGGCTTGAATAGCCACATCAAACATTTGCCGCGGAATCAGCTCTTTCATTTTTTCCACTAGCAGGCGACCACGGTTATGCGCATGGTCACGGTGGATAATGACGGCCAGTGCGTCAACTTTATCGCCATTGATCAGCACGTCCAGGCGAACCAACTTAGCCGCTTCAAAACGTTCGAAGTTGTACTCAAGTGATGCATAACCACGAGAAATAGACTTCAAACGATCAAAGAAATCCATGACCACTTCTGACATGGGCAGTTCATAGGTTAACTGGATCTGATTACCCAGAAACTGCATATCTAATTGCGTACCGCGACGCTGCTCACACTCAGCAATCACGTTACCAACATACTCCTGAGGAACCAGAATACTGGCACGCACGATGGGTTCACGCATCTCATCAACGTCTGCCATATCAGGCAATTTCGAGGGGTTCGATACGTATTGAATCTCGCCGTTTTTCATGGCGAGTTCATACACCACCGTCGGCGCTGTGGTCAGCAGATCAAGATCATATTCACGCTCTAAGCGCTCTTGAATGATCTCCATATGCAGCGTACCCAGGAAGCCGACGCGGAAACCAAAGCCCAATGCATCCGAGTTTTCCGGCTCATATTCAAGCGAAGCATCATTGAGCGCAAGCTTCTCAAGCGCGTCCCGAAAGTCTTCGTAGTCATCGGCACTAACCGGGAACATACCTGCATATACCTGCGGCTTCACTTTTTGGAAACCAGGCAGGCGGGGAACATCAGGGGTTTTGGTGTGGGTGATTGTATCGCCCACCGGTGCTCCGTGGATCTCCTTGATGCCAGCGACAATAAAGCCTACTTCACCAGCACGCAAAATATTGGTCTCTTTGCGAAGCGGTGTAAAGATCCCTACTTCGGTGGCCCCCCAGTCACGCCCTGTGGACTTGATGCGGATTTTGTCGCCTTTGCGCAATGTTCCGTCGAATAAGCGCACTAGCGAGACAACCCCAAGATAGTTATCGAACCAAGAGTCGATAATAAGCGCTTGCAAGGGTGCTTCCGGGTCACCTTTAGGTGGCGGAATATCCCGCACTAACCGCTCTAATAAGGCGTCGATGCCGATACCGCTTTTAGCCGACACTTGGCAGGCATCGGTGGCATCCAAACCGATAATTTCTTCGACTTCCTGTGCGACACGATCAGGGTCAGCCTGGGGCAAATCAATCTTGTTAAGTACTGGGAGTACTTCCAAGCCTTGTTCAATTGCGGTGTAGCAGTTGGCAACCGATTGAGCCTCCACACCTTGTGCGGCGTCTACCACCAACAACGCCCCTTCACAGGCATAAAGAGAACGCGACACCTCGTAAGAGAAGTCCACGTGCCCAGGCGTGTCAATGAAGTTGAGTTGATAGACTTCACCGTCTGCAGCCGTGTAGTCAAGCGTGACGGACTGCGCCTTGATGGTAATACCACGCTCGCGCTCAATATCCATGGAGTCGAGCACTTGCTCCTTAAGCTCTCGCTCGGTCAAACCGCCGCAGGTCTGAATCAAACGATCTGATAGCGTCGATTTACCATGATCAATATGCGCAATGATGGAGAAGTTGCGTATGTGCTTGAGCTTTCCGCTGGAAACGTCTTGAGACATCGAGTGTGTTCTGCCTTATGGGTGTGCAAGGTTGTAGCTGGCTTTATAGAGCCAATGTGCGCAGGCAATAAAGATTGCCGCACGACTACTTTGCCAATGTTCGTCAAAAAGATAAGCGCTATTGTAGCGATATGCGGGGGATAGGAACAGCAGTCCGGCGAGAACCGCCGGACTGGAGAGACAATCAGTGGATTACTCTAGACGTAAAGCCACAAATAGCGAGCGTCCATCTCGATACAAGCGCAATGGAATTGCGCGATCATCTGGCAGTTCTTCAACAATTCTCAACAGCTCATCTGCCGAAGCAACGCTGCGATGGTCAATACTGACTAATATATCGCCCACACGCAGCCCCGCTTGCGAGCCAACACTGTCGGGTTCGACCTGACGCACTTCCACGCCACCACCAATATTTAGGCGCTCACGGGTTGCCTCATCAACTTCTACCACAGCCACACCCAGACGAACCTGATTATTGCTGCTCGAACTATCGCTATGACCAGCTTCTAAATCAGGCCAACTACCCAGTTCAAGCGTTTCGGTTACCTCTTCGCCATCGCGCATCAGCGTTAAATCCACATCACTGCCAGGAGCAACGCGACCAATCAGACGCGGTAACGTGCTGGAACGATCAACCTCTTCACCGTTCACTGCAATAATGACGTCCCCTGCTTGAAGACCACCTTGCGCCGCAGGCCCATCCGGATCTAGGTCAGCAATCAGCGCGCCAATGGCTTCCTCCATGCCAAACGACTCAGCAAGATCACGAGACACAGGCTGAATCATTACGCCCAACCATCCACGATTCACATGTCCGTCTTCACGTAGCTGATCGGCCACATCCATGGCTACGTTAATGGGAATAGCAAAAGAGAGCCCCATGAAGCCACCGCTACGCGTCAGTATTTGTGAGTTAATACCGACGACTTCCCCTTCAAGATTAAATAAGGGGCCACCGGAATTACCTGGATTAATAGCAACGTCGGTTTGGATAAAAGGTACATAAACATCACGGGGCAGCGTGCGGTTAATAGCACTTACAATGCCAGCAGATACAGAGTGGTCAAAACCAAAGGGTGAGCCTATGGCAGCCACCCACTCACCGACTTTTAATTCATCGGAGTCGCCCAGATCAAGCACTGGTAAATTGTTGGCATCCACCTTCAGTAGCGCAACATCTGTTTGCGTATCGCTACCCACTAGCTCTGCGGTTAGTTCTCGACGGTCGTTTAATCGCACAAGAATTTCATCAGCATCTTGAACCACGTGGGCGTTCGTCAGCACGTAACCATCTGCACTAATGACGAAACCAGAACCAAGTGACTGGCGCTCTTCACTGCGGTTCGGCCCTCGACCAGGGGGAGGCGTAGGAAAACTATCGCCAAAAAAGTGGCGGAATATTTCAGGGATATCCTGGCCACCGAACCCTTGAATAGAAGGCCCAGAGCTACGCTGAATCGTCCTGCTAGTAGAGATATTGACCACACCAGGGGCAGCGTCTTCTACCAATTTGGTAAAGTCTGGCAAGTTCTGCGCGTGGGCATTTTGCCCAACGACCAAAAGCACAATAAAGCACAACCAAAGTGCGGAAGGAAAAACCAAGCGCTTCATGCAACAGCTCCTAATCAAGCAAAAGTACTAACTACGTACTAAACACAAGGGAGTGCAACTCTCAGCGAGTTACAGGAGTATTAACTGACCAGACGCGGGCGGAAGCGTTCCACTCGTCCGCGTAGTAGATATTTCAGGATGACGACAGCGCCAATTAAGGTACTAAAAAATAGCATCGCACAAACCCCATTACTCGCCCCCATTCCTGACGCCGTACCAGAAATGATGATGGCAAATAGGAGTGGTAATGCATAAACGAGCAGCGCCAGAATATTTACATCACTCTTAGTAACGGTGAACGAAACTGAGCTACCTATTGGATAAAGGCTTGAATATTGCGAGGGCAAACCGCCCGGATCAATGACGGTGCGTGGTTGACGGCGAGCTAACAACCCTGCGCCACACCCACGCCCTTCAGCACACTGCTGACAAGCGACACTGCTCGACACATCGACCACTAATCCTGCTCTAGAGTGAGCAATGACGGTGCCTGAGCGTACGATAGCATTGCAATCTGTAGTGTTCACAACGATGTACCTGGTTATTCAAATTGCACTGACTGAACAATGCGCTGCAACAATTCAACGGGCAGCTCGCCGATGCCCACTAATTGCCAGCTCTGATCTCCGACATCAATCAACGACACAGCAGCGTTAGATACACCGACTCGATGAAGACCTTCCTCCAACGCTGGCTGACTGGCGGGCGATACAAACACGCTCACAGCCGCTAACCCGTCGCTATACACACGCTGGCCGCTTTGCTGCCCTGGCTCCAAGGGCTGCTCGACAAATCCTTCAGGCAGCCAAGTTACTTGCCAAGGCTGGTCAAGCATCTGCTCATCGCTGGGGCTGGGCACTTCACCACTATAGGCGGTAGGAGAGTGAAGCTGGGTAACCTGGAAGGTTTCAAGGACACGGCCTTGAGCATCGCTAAGCACATGCTTAAGCAACAGTCCTGTCGCTCGATCGATCCACCAAGTATGTTGATATCGCTGGCTATCGATAGGCGAAAAGCGAAGCTCTACAGCATCACGCTCAGCTACGCGTGTTTTATCCTGAAGCGTTATGTCATAGTACTCGGCAACATGCTCTGCCCATGCTTCTGGTGCAGATACTGAGTCAGACTCGCCAGCTGGAAACCAAGCTAAATGCCCAGCGATGGAACGGCGTTCAACGCTAACGGACGGGCCATCCAGGTGCTGCACAACTTGTTGGCGAACGCCATCTCGAACACGGTGGGAGAGCGCCAGTGTTCTCACCCCTATCGCATCAATAGAAACCGCACGCGCTTGAAACTCAAAGCAGTGCCCAGCATAGACACTGGCCACTAGCCACTCATGAGCAGTAGTGTAAGGGGCTTGGCTGGGAGCATCTGCGCAGGAAAGCGATGGGTAGCTATCAGCTTTCAAATGGAGAGGCAGTAAACTGGCGCTCAATACACACAGGCCAACTACCAACTTACCTCTCCCGTATAGATATTTACCTATCACGTTTCCAGCCACGCGGGCCCTCACTTGGTTAAAAAAGTTGGCCAACGCACCTAATATTAACGTTGTCCTAAAGGCTCCGTTACTGAAGAAGAGCGCATTAATGGCATCCAGCTATCACCACTTCCACCGGCAGCACCTTGCGCGTGCTGCTCAAGGTACGTCTTAAGCAGGCGAATCTGGTCAGCATCAATAGCCAGTGTCTGCTGGGCCATGTCCCCTTGGGGCGCATGAGGTGTTGAGAACCCAGCGTCGCTGACATTCATAAAGCCGCCTTGTCCAGATTGGCCATTCACACGAAACGGCGTTTGTTCAAACATCGGCATTTCTGATGGCGTCATGGAAGCGGGTTTAGAAGCCGCGAGATTAACAGGCTGAACCTGCACACCACTGCCGGACTGGGCAGCAATGCTATCGCCTGCATTCTGCGCGCTACCAGACGTTGTGTTGCCGTTGTTAAAGAACTGCACCCCGGTAATAACCATCAGTGAAACGGCAGCCGCTACCCCGGCACCACGGGCAAAGGAAAGTCCACCAGAACGAGTGGGAATAACCACGGTGTCGTCTTCAAGGGCTGGAGCAGGTTCATCGCGCAATCGATCCATAATGCCAGCAGAAAGATCGATGCTCACATCGACATTTCTTTCACGCTGCATCATGCTGCGCGCCAAATGGTAGCGCCGCCATGTCTCCGCCGCATCAGAATCGTCAGGCAATGACTTCAACACTCGGCGCAATTCAAGCTCGTCACTTTCGCTATCCATCAATGCTGAAAGCGACTCCCGTGTGTTATGACTCATACTTCACACCCTCACACTGTGTTGTTAGAAGCGCTGCGGTGACACTGCTACCCAGTGTTTACCACCACAGCCACTCCACAGGCCAAGACCTTGTTTCAAATCGCCAATTCCTAAACGCTTAATTATCAGCAGATTAAACTGTTTGACTACTGAACATTGAACGTTCACTTGGCGCTTACTCGACCCAACTAAGATCGTCAGGTTCTATGACGCTTCACTTTCCAGACAGTTCACAAAAAATCTAAAAACGTAATCAAATGTGAATTTAGCGCCCTAAACCTACCACCATCTGCCCCTTACTCATCACGACTGTTCCGGGCCGTTGTCACTAATGGGCGTATATGCTCATCAACCGCCTCACGGGCGCGAAAAATACGCGAACGCACAGTTCCTACGGGGCACTGCATCACTTGGGCAATATCCTCATACGCAAGACCATCCAGTTCACGCAGCGTGATCGCCGTGCGTAAATCATCTGGCAGATTTTCGATGGCTTCGTAAACGGCTGCCTCCAACTGATCCCGAGCAATCGATGCCTCTGGCGACTCAGCGTCAGCCAACCGTCCGCTCTGGTCAACCATTTCAGCATCGACAATATCTAGATCACTGCCGGGCGGTCTACGCCCCCGAGACACTAAATGGTTTTTGGCAGTGTTGATCGCGATACGGTACATCCATGTGTAAAACGCACTTTCCGAGCGAAATTTCCCCAGTGCTCGATACGCTTTGATAAAGGCTTCTTGCGCCACGTCTTGTACTTCGGAGTGATCGTGAACATAACGACCGATCAGCCCAATAATTTTGTGCTGGTATTTTTTGACCAATAGATCGAAAGCGCGTGTATCACCTTTTTGGGCACGTTCAACCAACTGCTGGTCTGTTTCACGAGTGCCCATTCACACCCCCCTCCCGCTCGTGCGACGCACGCCGAGCGCTATTTCTCTTCGCCCTTTCATGTGGGCCTTCACAGCAAGCAGCATAGTGTCCCTTGGGCATTGGTTAATCTTAATGATGACAGATAATAATGAATGATTCGCCTACCACATTCAGTGTAAAAAAGTATTCAGTGGTGCTTAGTGTTGCGCGTTCTTAGCGAGGCATCAAGCGCTTACACACACTCCCCCTCATTCCTCTCAACTTTCTTCACAGCCCCCACAAAATCTTGACCGTGACACTTTTCGACAAGATCAAGTTCCGTAACAATTGATTTTTACCTGCCTGACACGCCATAGTAGAGCCACTTTTAAGTCCATAGCGCATGCACAGGTAGCACGATGTCAGATCAGCAGGTTAATAACCTTAACGTCCTCGCACAGGATGTTCTCACCACCCCCGAAGCCCTTAAACAGACTATTCCGCTTACAGAAGCTGCGGAACGCTCTGTTATTGAGGGTCGCCATACCATCCAAAACATCCTCGATGGTAAAGATCACCGGCTTCTCGTCGTTGTAGGTCCATGCTCCATCCATGATGTCGATGCCGCACTGGACTATGCTCGCCGCCTGCGTAAATTGGCAGACCAAGTGAGCGACAGCCTGTTCATTGTCATGCGCGTCTATTTCGAAAAACCCCGTACCACAGTAGGTTGGAAAGGGCTGATAAACGACCCTCATCTTAACGACTCTTTCGAAATTGATGAAGGCCTCCATATCGCGCGCAAGCTACTTGTCGATCTGGCTGAGCTTGGCCTGCCGCTCGCAACGGAAGCGTTAGACCCGATCTCCCCCCAGTATATGCAAGACTGCATTAGCTGGTCTGCAATCGGCGCACGCACCACAGAATCGCAAACCCATCGTGAAATGGCATCAGGGCTCTCCTGCCCCGTCGGCTTCAAAAACGGCACCGACGGCAGCCTCGACGTCGCTATTAATGCCCTGCAGTCTGTTGCCAGCCCGCATAACTTCCTGGGTATCAACAACGCAGGCCAAGTTGCCATTATCCGTACACGGGGTAACGCTTACGGCCACGTCGTGTTGCGCGGCGGTAATGGCAAGCCAAATTACGATAGCGTCAGCGTTGCTCTGGCAGAAAAAGAGCTTAAGAAAGCTGATCTTTCAGCCAACATTATGATCGACTGCTCTCACGCTAACTCTAATAAAGATGCTGGCCTACAGCCGCTGGTGCTCGAAAACGTCACCAACCAAATCCTAGAAGGCAACAGGTCCATTATTGGCCTGATGGTCGAGTCAAATATTGGCTGGGGCAACCAGAAAGTTCCTGCCGACCTTAGCCAGCTAACCTATGGCGTTTCCATCACCGACGCCTGCATTGATTGGGACACAACGGTTGAGACCTTTACCCGCATGAACGACAAGCTTGCGCCAGTGCTCGCCCAGCGCATCGCACAGTAAAAAACGGCTAGCAACCATAAGCGCCCCGCAAGGTAATTCGCCTTAGCGGGGCGTTTTTATTGCTGCCTTTTAATACTACCTTTTATTACGGCATGATCTCTCGTTTGAACGGCGGCAGTGCATCTAGCAACGCCTGGCCATATCGACGCGTAATCACCCGGCGGTCCAACAGCGTGATAACACCGCGGTCGCTCTCCTTACGGATCAATCGCCCACAGGCCTGCACTAGCTTGATTGACGCATCTGGAACGCTAATCCGCATAAACGGGTTACCGCCCTGGCTTTCAATCCATTCGGCAAGCGTAGCCCCCACAGGATCATCTGGCACTGCAAATGGCAGTCGGGTAATCACCACATGGGTGAGGTAGTCGCCAGGCAAGTCGATACCTTCAGCAAAACTAGCCAAGCCAAAAATGATGCTCCCATTGCCATCGTCGACAGCCGCGCGATGACGCTCAAGCAATTCATGCTTGGGTAACGCATCCTGCGCTAACACGCGCCCCTTAGCCGCCGCAGGCAAGGCTTTTTCCACTGCTCGCAATTGCGCCCGGGAAGAAAACAGCACCAGTGCCGCTTCGTCGTCTCCCAGTTGGGTCACGAAATTAACAATGGCGCTTTCATGGGCATCACGATCACTGGGATCGGTCGCCTCCTTCGGCACGCGCAGAATGGCCTTGGCGTAATCAAAGGGGCTCGGCAACGCCTGATAGCGGTAGCGGTTTGCTAGCCCAGCACGCTCTTGAATTCGCTCAAAACGCCCCAGCGCGGTTAGTGTTGCTGATGTTACTACCGCGCCATGGCAGCGCCCCCACAAATGTTTCGCGAGGGTATGCGCTGCGGATACGGGGCTTGCCGAAAACTCAATTTCCGGCTCTCCCGCCACACGACTAAGCGTGATCCAACGAGCACTGGGCGGCGCATTGGCAGCATCCTGCTCACTGAACGCTTGCCATAGTGAATGGGCATCAAGCGAACGCCCATGCAGCAGTGCAATCAGCGGCAACCACGTGTCGGCTTGATCCCTATCCAACCCTGTTTGCTTCTCAGGGTCGAGGCTTTCGCGCAGAATATCGCTAATGCTCTCCAGACTGCGTGACAGCGTGGCGAACATAACCAGTAGTTGCTGAGCTTGTTCGCGAAGCGCTTCTGGTACCTGACCTTTTTCAAAACGAAGTTGATGATTAGCTTCTTCATCCGACAAGCCGTTTTCCCGCCCAGCCAGCTGGTGCCCCATGCTAAATACATCGCCTAAAGCGGGCTCTAAGCTATGCAGCAGCTCAGGTAGCCCAGCGAGCAAACGCGCAATCGTCGGCTGAACTGCTAACCCTTGATGCAGATCGGTTAGGCTGCTTTTCAGTGTTTTTAACCACCGCAGGCAGCCATGCACCGCAAAGCGATGGGCAAAGTGGGAAAGCGCCTTATCCGGCAGGTGGTGGCCTTCATCAAAGACAAAAATGCAGTCAGCGGGATCGGGTAGAATCGCCCCACCACCCAGCGCTAGGTCAGCAAGAACCAAGTCATGGTTGGCCACGATTATATCGGCATCTTCCAGATCACGCCGGGAACGGAAAAAGGCACAGGCACCGAAATGACCACAACGACGCCCGGTGCACTGACGATGATCCACCGTAAGCTGTCGCCAATGACCGTCGTCGATCGACGCCGACCACGTATCGCGATCACCTGCCCATTCACCTTTTCCGTAAGCTTCGGCCAGATCCGTGGCTAATAGGGAAAAGTCACTACTGTGGGATTGAAGTAACTGCTCAAACAGCGACAGTGTTGGGTTTGGCTCAGAGCCTTCTAACGCCTGATCAAGGCGCGCAACACATACGTACCTGCCGCGCCCTTTTGCCAAGGCGTAACGAAAGGCAATACCGCTATGACTGGCAAGCGAAGGCAAGTCCTGATTAAGCACCTGCTCTTGCAGTGCCACCGTCGCGGTGGAAACAATCAATCGCTTTCCCTGCGCCTTAGCAATCGGCAATGCGGCAATCAGATAGGCAAGCGTTTTACCGGTTCCGGTACCCGCTTCCAGCACACATACATGATTATCGTTTGTGCGCTTGCCTTCACTATCCTGCTCAATGCCACCTAGCGTACGAGCGATTTCTGCGATCATCAGACGCTGGCCGTAGCGTGGTGTCAGCTCAAGCTTCTCCACCACGCGACGATAGGCGTCTTGAATATCGCTTTTCAGCGCATTATCGAGCATGCGCGTTACAGCATGCCTTCCGGCGGATGTTCGCAGGGCAACTTACCGTTAATGTAGCGCTCAATTTCTGGTAGCGAGAACGCATCTTCTTCGCCAACAAAACTAATCGAGACGCCTTTGGCACCCGCACGACCGGTACGTCCAATGCGATGAACATAATCTTCCGGATCTTCAGGCAACGTGTAGTTAATCACGTGGCTGACATCTTCAATATGAATACCACGCCCTGCGACATCAGTTGCCACCAGCACTTGGATTTCTCCTTCACGGAAGCTTTCCAAGGTTTTGATGCGCTGATTTTGCGGCACATCGCCAGATAGCATAGCGACACTGACGCCTGCTTTTTTCAGCAAATCATCTAGCTTGCGCACGAGATCACGACGGTTACCAAACACCATCACGCGCTCGAAGCTCTCTTGCGTCAGCAGATTCACCAACAGTCGCTGCTTATCGTCATCAGAGACTAGATAAACGCGCTGATCGATATCTGCCTGGTTCTCAACGGTGACTTCAATCTCTACATGAGCAGGATCGAGCGTCCATTGACTCGCTAGGTTCAAGATATCGTCGGTAAAGGTTGCCGAGAACAGAAACGTCTGGCGCTCCTCTTTTTTAGGCGTATAGCGAATGATGCGCTTCACATCGGGAATAAAGCCCATGGAAAGCATGCGATCCGCTTCATCCAATACCAACACTTCAACTTCGGAAAGGTCGATATCGCGCTTCTGGTGGAAATCCAGTAAGCGACCGGGTGTTGCCACCAGAATATCGATCTTCTTACCCAAGCTGTCGCGCTGCTTTTGATAGTCCATGCCGCCGACAACACTGGCCACATTGAGCTGCGTGAAGCGAGCAAGCGCTTTAGCATCTTTTTCAATTTGCAGTGCCAGCTCCCGGGTAGGCGCAATAATCAACGCACGGGGTGCGCCTTGTTTTTGGCCATCAGGGGTCGGCTCTTCCAGAAAATAAGCCATTACCGAGATCAAAAAGGCGGCGGTTTTTCCGGTGCCTGTCTGCGCCTTGCCGACAATATCGCCACCCAGCAACGTGTGACGCAGTGCCTCTGACTGAATAGGCGTGCAGTATTCAAACCCTTGGGCATGAATGGCACGCATTAAAGGCAGCGGCAAATCAAAGTCATGGAAGCGCCACTTGCCGGCAACGGCGGGCACCTGAAACTGACGAAGATCCCAGTTCGATTGACGACGACGCGGCTTCCGACGGCGGCGTTTAGGCTTGCGGTTCTGGGCCGATGCTGTGGTCTGTTCCGACTCGCTCATAGGCTGTGTATCTGTCCATTGCTGTGGATGTTAGGCATCACGAAGTGCGCATTGTACCAGGGGTTGGCGATAAGAGCGCGTCCTGCTGTCGAAGGAGTGCGCTTGCCTGTTAGAATGAGGCATAAATTAACCCAAGGAGCGCGACATGACGCGTAAGAAAAAAACTCGTTCGCTAGCGGATAAGGTAACTATCCGCACTGGTCGCCGCAAAGATTACAAAAAATGGCGCCATGACAACCCTGACCAAGTGGCTCCTTCACGCCGCTTTGTGGCTAAGAAGCAGCAACAACGCAAGCTTCAAGCCGTGCGTAAATTGGCACGCCAGCAAGACGGACAGAATATTGCCATCCATCCTGATAAAGAAGGAGACAACCCTTCAGGAGATCGTTCGTAATGCGTTTGGTCTCGTTTAATATCAATGGCATTCGGGCACGGCTTCATCAGCTTCAAGCGCTGATTGATACGCAGCAGCCAGACGTCATTGGCCTACAGGAAACCAAAGTACAAGACAGCGAGTTTCCCCTGGCTGACGTTGAAGCCATGGGCTATCACGTTTTTTATTACGGTCAAAAAGGCCACTACGGGGTTGCCTTAATGTGTCGGCAAAAACCCCAAGCGGTATTTTATGGCTTCCCTGATGATGAGGAAGACGCCCAACGCCGGATGATTGGCGTACGGTTACTAGCCGATAATGGTGAACCGGTCACTGTTTGGAATGGCTACTTCCCCCAGGGTGAAAACGTTGAACACCCAACTAAATTCCCACATAAAGCGCGCTTCTATCGGCAGTTGGCAAGCCTGCTACAAAACCAGCACCATCCTGAAGAGCAACTGGCGATCATGGGGGATTTCAACATATCGCCGGAAGATCAGGATATTGGCATTGGTGAACCGAGCCGCAAACGCTGGTTGCGCGAGGGCAAAGCCAGCTTTCAGCCTATCGAGCGAGAATGGCTTGAAGGTATAAAAGCGTGGGGCCTTAGCGACAGCTATCGGCTGTGCCACCCAGATAACAGTGAGTGGTTCAGCTGGTTTGACTATCGCTCAAAAGGTTTTGACCGCGAGCCAAAACGCGGCCTGCGCATTGACTACATTCTGGTGACTAAACCGCTTGCCGAATGCGTCACCGGTGCAGGCATTGATTATGAACTGCGCGGCATGGAGCGACCTTCCGATCACGCTCCTACCTGGAGTGATTTTGCGCTGACGCTTTCCCAGACAGACTAAGCACAAACAAGCTAAGCACACGTACGCCCCTTACGTTATTCGAGGGGCGTCTACTGTGGGCTTTTCACTTCACTCCTCAAAATTCGCCAACCACTGCTCTGCCTGATCATCACCAAGATTCGCCGCCTTGATAAGCGCTTCCTCAGCCTGACCATCTTGCCCCCAGCGGTAAGCCAGCTGCCCGTACTGCCGCCAGTCTTCCGCTTGCTGAGTGTTTTCAGCAAGTGCTTTCCAAGCGCTTAACGCCTTATCAACATGCCTAGCCTGCTGCCACGCCCTCGCCAGCAGCCGTAACGTTTCTTCATCACGCGCCAACACACCTTCTTGAATAGCCGCTTCTAAGTGCTCACCAGCCCTAGCTGGCGTACCACCCGCTAAATGCAGACGAATCAACGTTAAGCGATCTTCAGTCGTGGTGAACTTCCCCAGCTGCCATGCCATCTCCCACACACCAGCCGCCACACCAGCCTGGCCTGCTTGCTGAGCAAGCCCTGCCGCCTGACGCCAAGCATCAGGCTCGCTCTGCGCATTCAAATCACCCACTAGCCAACCGAGAGCTTGCTCGTTTTGTCCCGCATTGCGTAACACCACCGTGGTTAGTGCCTGCTGCGCGTCAGTCAATCCACCTTTTTGCAATAGCGGGAACAGCCATTCAGCGGCGTCATCCCAGCGCTCCACTTCCGCCAATAAGCGAATCAGTCGCCATGCTGATTCATCGTAGTGAGGACTGCCCTGGGATTGGGTTAGCCACTGCTCATATAGCGTGATGGCTTCAGTACGCTGGTTACCTGCGCGACGCAGCGACGCCTCATCACGCAGCCAGCGCAAAATTTGGCTGCTAGGCACGCTAGGGCGCTGCCGTGCGCTGGCTAACTCATCAGCTGCCGCAACGTGATCACCTTGACGCACCAACGCACTCGCAGCGAGCTGATGATAGAGCGCACTTGCCCACTGGTCCGCACGATTGCCGCCAGCGAGGCGCGCCGCCTGAGATCGCGCATGTCGCGTAATACGGTTGAGCACATCGCTATCAGCCTCGCCGCTGGGCTGCTCAGCTAATTGGCTTTGTAACCCATTAAGATCGCGAACAATGTCACCCGGCAGCGGTTCGTTCGCGTGCGCCATGACGCTTAGCGCGCTTAATACGACGATTCCCACCCAACGCTGCATACTCTTTCCTCGACTGGCATTTTCAATGGACTGACTCAACGAACCATTCCAACAAACCATTTCAACGAACTATTCCAACGAGCTGTTCCAACGGACTAGCTCAACGGGCTATCTCAACCGGAACTCAATGCGCTGCGTGGCGCGACGAAGCTGCTGACCGGGTTCGAACTGCCAGCGCGCGATCGCTTCGCGGGCTGCATCTTCAAACACTCGCCTCGGCTGCGCCCGCGTCACGCGAATCGTGCCGTTATCGACGCTACCATCTCGGCGAATAACAAACTCCACCTCAACAAAGCCTTCCATGCCCCGCCGCTGAGCACGCGGCGGATAAGAAGGATTCACGCGACTGGTCGGGGCAACTTGCCCGACACTGACAGGCTCATTCGATGGCGCTGGCTCTGCCACTGGCGCGGCCTCTCGCTGCGCTGTCGAAGGCGCAGGAGAAGGCGCTGCCGTTTCTGCTGGCTGTGGCGCAGGGTCAGGTTGCGGCGCTGGTCGTGGAGACGGCTTCGGCGCGGGCTGCGGGGTGGGTTCGGGAGTAATCTCAGTCAGCTCTGGTAACTCACTCTCCAACTCAACCGGCTCCACTGGCTCC